>NZ_JACBXC010000116.1 GCF_013870535.1 Streptomyces phytophilus
TCGGGAGGCAAGCGCCGGTGAGCCTTCCCGACGGGACCAGGGAACTGCTGCTCAGCCGGATCCAGGACGTGCCGGACTACCCGCAGCCGGGCGTGATGTTCAAGGACATCACCCCGCTGCTGGCCGACGCCAAGGCGTTCGCCGTGCTCACGGACGCGCTCACCGAGGTCTGCCGCGAGCAGGGCGCGCAGAAGGTCGTCGGCCTGGAGGCGCGCGGCTTCATCCTGGGAGCGCCGGTCGCGGTGCGCGCGGGGATCGGCTTCGTGCCCGTACGCAAGGCCGGCAAGCTCCCCGGCGCCACCCTCGGGCAGGCGTACGACCTGGAGTACGGCACGGCGGAGATCGAGATACACGCCGACGCCCTGCAGCCCGGCGACCGCGTCCTCGTCATCGACGACGTACTGGCCACCGGCGGCACCGCCGAGGCGTCGGTGCAGCTCATCAGGCGGGCCGGTGGCACGGTGACGGGTCTGGCCGTGCTGCTGGAGCTGGGTTTCCTGGCCGGCCGGGCGCGCGTCGAGCAGGCGCTCGCCGGCGCACCGCTGGACGCGCTCGTCACGGTCTGAGGCACCCCCCGCGGCCGGGTTCCGCCCGGCCGCCGGCGGCCTCCGTGCGGTCCCCGGTCCGGCGTTCTGCCTGGTCGGGGGCCTGGTCACGGCGTTGCCGGGTGGCCGGGCCGCGACGGCAGATACCATGGCAGTTCCGGGGATCTCCCCCGTGGGCCGTCCACCGTCAAGGAGTGCTCTTGCCAGACGAGGCTCATCGGTCCACCGCCGCGCCGCCCGACAAGCAGCGGGAGTCCGGCGCCGAGGACCGCCCGCTGCCCGCGAGGGCCGCGGAGAACGGCTCCGGACGCCGTGCCGCGCCGCCGGAAGGGCGCGTGCAGCCGGCCACTCCCGCGCGCGTCGAGCCGGCCTCCGGCCACGGCGGCGGGCAGGCCGGCCGCGGCGCCTCGCCGAGCAGGGTGCGGGCCCGGCTGGCCCGCCTCGGCGTGCAGCGGCAGAGCCCGTACAACCCGGTGCTGGAGCCGCTGCTGCGGATAGTGCGCGGGAACGACCCCAAGGCCGACACCTCCACGCTGCGCCAGATAGAGCGCGCCTACCAGGTCGCGGAGCGCTGGCACCGCGGCCAGAAGCGCAAGAGCGGCGATCCGTACATCACCCACCCGCTGGCCGTCACCACGATCCTGGCCGAGCTGGGCATGGACCCGGCCACGCTGATGGCCGGGCTGCTGCACGACACGGTCGAGGACACCGAGTACGGCCTGGAGGACCTGCGCCGCGACTTCGGCGACCAGGTGACGCTGCTGGTGGACGGCGTCACCAAGCTGGACAAGGTCAAGTTCGGCGAGGCCGCGCAGGCGGAGACCGTACGCAAGATGGTCGTCGCCATGGCCAAGGACCCCCGGGTCCTGGTGATCAAGCTCGCCGACCGGCTGCACAACATGCGCACGATGCGCTACCTGCGCCGCGAGAAGCAGGAGCAGAAGGCCCGCGAGACGCTGGAGATCTACGCGCCGCTGGCCCACCGGCTGGGCATGAACACCATCAAGTGGGAGCTGGAGGACCTCGCTTTCGCGATCCTCTACCCGAAGATGTACGACGAGATCGTCCGCCTGGTCGCCGAGCGCGCCCCGAAGCGGGACGAGTACCTGGCCGTCGTCATCGACGAGGTCCAGCAGGACCTGCGCAGCGCCCGGATCAAGGCGACCGTCACCGGCCGCCCCAAGCACTACTACAGCGTCTACCAGAAGATGATCGTGCGCGGCCGCGACTTCGCCGAGATCTACGACCTGGTGGGCATCCGCGTCCTCGTCGACTCGGTCCGCGACTGCTACGCGGCGCTGGGCACCATCCACGCGCGGTGGAACCCCGTCCCCGGACGGTTCAAGGACTACATCGCGATGCCCAAGTTCAACATGTACCAGTCGCTGCACACGACGGTCATCGGGCCCGAGGGCAAGCCCGTCGAGCTGCAGCTCCGCACGTTCGACATGCACCGCCGCGCCGAGTACGGCATCGCCGCGCACTGGAAGTACAAGCAGGAGGCCACCGGTGCCGCGGCCCGCCAGCAGGGCTCCGGTACCCGCAGGGGCAGCAAGTCCGAGCAGGTCAACGACATGGCCTGGCTGCGCCAGCTGATCGACTGGCAGAAGGAGACCGAGGACCCCGGCGAGTTCCTGGACGCGCTGCGCTTCGACCTCTCCCGCAACGAGGTCTTCGTCTTCACGCCCAAGGGCGACGTGATCGCCCTGCCCGCCGGCGCCACGCCCGTCGACTTCGCGTACGCGGTGCACACCGAGGTCGGGCACAAGACCATAGGAGCGCGGGTCGGCGGCCGGCTCGTACCCCTGGAGTCCGCGCTCGACAACGGCGACACCGTCGAGGTCTTCACCTCCAAGGCGGGCGGCGCGGGCCCCTCCCGGGACTGGCTGAACTTCGTCAAGTCGCCCCGCGCGCGCAACAAGATCCGCGCCTGGTTCTCCAAGGAGCGCCGGGACGAGGCCATCGAGCAGGGCAAGGACGCCATCGCGCGCGCGATGCGCAAGCAGAACCTGCCGATCCAGCGCATCCTCACCGGCGACTCGCTGGTCACCATCGCGCACGAGATGCGCTACCCCGACATCTCCGCGCTCTACGCGGCGATCGGCGAGGGCCACGTCTCCGCGCAGAACGTGGTGCAGAAGCTGGTCCAGGCGCTCGGCGGCGAGGAGGCGGCCACCGAGGACATCGAGGAGAGCGCCCCGCCGCTGCCCGGCACCCGCAAGCGCCGGGCGGCCAACGACCCCGGCGTGATCGTCAAGGGCGTCGACGACGTGTGGGTGAAGCTCTCCCGCTGCTGTACGCCGGTGCCCGGAGACCCGATCATCGGCTTCGTCACCCGCGGCAAGGGCGTCTCCGTGCACCGCGCCGACTGCGTCAACGTCGAGTCGCTGTCGCAGCAGCCCGAGCGGATCATCGAGGTGGAGTGGGCGCCGACGCAGTCGTCGGTCTTCCTCGTCGCCATCCAGGTCGAGGCGCTGGACCGCTCCCGCCTGCTCTCGGACGTCACCAGGGTGCTGTCCGACCAGCACGTGAACATCCTGTCCGCCGCCGTGCAGACCTCCCGCGACCGGGTCGCCACCTCGCGCTTCACCTTCGAGATGGGCGACCCCAAGCACCTGGGGCACGTGCTGAAGGCGGTACGGAAGGTGGAGGGCGTCTACGACGTGTACCGCGTCACCTCCGCCCGGAACAACTGAGCGCTCCCGCCGCCGCCGTTGCCGTACGTGACGAGGGCCCCGCCGTCCGGCGGGGCCCTCGTCACGTACGTGCCACTCGGCTCAGCCGCCGAACTCCCGCAGGCCCTTGAGCGCCTGGTCGAGCAGCGCCTGCCGGCCCTCCAGCTCACGGGCCAGCTTGTCGGCCTTGGCGGTGTTGCCCTGCACCCGGGCCTGCTCGATCTGCCGGTGGAGCTTGTCGACGGCGTCCTGGAGCTGCCCGGTGAGCCCCTCGGCGCGCGCCCGCGCCTCCGGGTTCGTACGGCGCCACTCGGCCTCCTCCGCTTCGCCGATCGAGCGCTCCACGGCGTGCATCCGGGCCTCGATCTTCGCCCGGGCGTCCCGCGGTACGTGCCCGATGGCCTCCCACCGCTCGTTGATCGAGCGGAAGGCGCCCCTGGCGGACTTGAGGTCGGTGACCGGCAGCAGCTTCTCCGCCTCCGCGACCAGCTCCTCCTTGCGCGTCAGGTTCTCGCGCTGCTCGCTGTCGCGCTCGGCGAAGACCTCGCTGCGGGCCTGGAAGAAGACGTCCTGCGCGCCGCGGAAGCGGGCCCACAGGTCCTCCTCCTGGTCGCGCTGGGCCCGGCCCGCGGCCTTCCAGTCCGCCATCAGCTCGCGGTAGCGGGCGGCCGTCGGTCCCCATTCACGGGAGCCGGAGAGCGCCTCCGCCTCCTCGACCAGCTTCTCCTTGCGCCGCCTGGCCTCCTCGCGCTGGGCGTCCAGGGACGCGAAGTGCGCCTTGCGGCGCTTGGAGAAGGCCGAACGCGCGTGGCTGAAGCGGTGCCACAGCTCGTCGTCGCTCCTGCGGTCCAGCCGCGGCAGGCCCTTCCAGGTCTCCACCAGCTCACGCAGCCGCTCGCCAGCCGCGCGCCACTGCTCGCTCTGCGCCAGTTCCTCCGCCTCGGCGACCACCGCCTCCTTGGACTCGCGCACCTCCACCTGGTGCTTGGCCTTGGCCGCCTTGCGCTCCTCCTGCCGGGCGCCCACCGCCTCCACCAGCCGGTCGAGCCGTGCCGTCAGCGAGTCCAGATCCCCGACCGCGTGCGCCTCCGAGACCTGCGCGCGCAGGTGCTCGATGGCGGTGGTGGCGTCCTTGCTGGACAGGTCGGTGGTCTGCACCCGGCGCTCAAGGAGGCCGATCTCCACGACCAGGCCCTCGTACTTGCGCTTGAAGTAGGCGAGCGCCTCTTCGGCCGAGCCCGCCTGCCAGGAGCCGACGACTCGCTCGCCGTCGGCGGTACGCACGTACACGGTGCCCGTCTCGTCGACCCGGCCCCATGGGTCGCTGCTCACAGCGCCTCCTCACATGACGCCCCGCGGGCCCGGCAGCCCGGCGGCGTCTTCCACAGTTGTCTGCGGCCGGAAAGGGGATGGGGTACCGGATCCGGCCGATCCGGCGGCGGGCGAAAGCGACTGCCGCCGGCACCCCCGCACCTGCACAACGCCAACATAGGCGAACGGCGGGCCGGCTGTCCGCATCCCGCGCGAGACCAATCCCGTAACGACGCGGCCCCGGCGGTGGCTCAGCGGTCGGTCTCCTGCTCCTTGGTGCCCTCGGTGACGGTCGCCTTGTCGATGACCACCGTCGCGTTGGGTGCGGTGTTGCCGGTCTGCGGGTCCTGGGGCTGCGCGCCGGCCTCGGCGATGGTCTTGACCGTGGCCATGCCCTCGTCGGTGATCTGCCCGAACGGCGTGTAGTTCGGGGGCAGCGGGCTGTCCTCGTAGACGAGGAAGAACTGGCTGCCGCCGGAGTCCTTCTGGCCGGTGTTGGCCATCGCCACGGTGCCCGCGGGGTACGTCCCGCCCTTGACCGCCTTGTCCTTGAGGTTCTCGTCCGGGATCGTGTAACCGGGCCCGCCCTGGCCGGTGCCGCCCGGGTCGCCGCACTGCAGGACGAAGATGCCGGACTCCTGGCCGGTCAGCCGGTGGCACGGGCTGTGGTCGAAATAGCCCTCGTCGGCGAGGAAGCGCATGTTGTTCACGGTGTGGGGCGCCTTGGCCGCGTCCATCTCGATGCCGATGTCGCCACAGGTGGTCGCCAGCGTCATCGTGTAGATCGCGGACTCGTCGATGCCGGCCTCCGGCTCCTTCTTCCACGTCTTGTCCGACGGCTTGCCCTTCTCGGGCTTGCCGCACGGGTCGTGCGCCTTCTCCGGGCTCGCGCTGGGGGTCGCGGCGGCGTCGTCCTTCTTCTTGTCGTCGTCCGAGCCGAAGCCGGTGACGGCCACGACCGCGACGGCGGTGATCACCACCACGAGCGGGGCGGTGATGACCGCCGCGAGCTTCCGGTTGTGCTTTCTGCGGTCGGCGCGCCTGCGCTGCTGCCGCTCGTACTTGTCCCGGGCGAGCTGCCGCCTCCGCTGGTCCCTGCTGACCACCGCTTCTTCTCCCTCAGTCGCTGCCACAACCGTTCGTGGACCGGAATTCCGTGTGCCGTACCGTATATCGATTCGCTGCCGGATGAGGAGCGCCGGTAGTCTCGGAACGGCCGCAATTCCGGGGCTCCCGCAGGCCGCGCGGCCCCCGGCGGCGGCCACAGCCGACGACATCCGACAGGTGAAGGACGATCGTGCTCATTGCCGGGTTCCCCGCGGGTGCATGGGGTACCAACTGTTATCTCCTCGCCCCGGCCGCCGGGGAGGAGTGCGTGATCGTCGACCCCGGGCACCAGGCCGCGGACGGCGTCGCCGAGGCCGTCGCCAAGCACCGGCTCAAGCCGGTCGCGGTCGTGCTGACCCACGGGCACCTGGACCACGTCGCCTCGGTGATCCCGGTCTGCGGCGCCCACGGCGTGCCCGCCTGGATCCACCCCGCCGACCGGTACATGCTCGCCGACCCGGAGAAGGCGCTCGGCATGTCCGTCGGGGCACCGCTGCTCGGCGAGCTGACCGTGGGGGAGCCGGACGACGTGGCCGAGCTCGCCGACGGCGCGGAGCTGGAGCTGGCCGGGCTGAGCCTGACCGTCGCGCACGCGCCCGGCCATACGAAGGGGTCGGTGACCTTCCGGCTGCCCGAGCAGCAGGATGTGCCGCAGGTCCTCTTCTCGGGCGACCTGCTCTTCGCCGGCTCCATCGGACGCACCGACCTGCCCGGCGGCGACAGCGCCGAGATCCTCCAGTCGCTGGCCCGCGTGTGCCTGCCGCTCGACGACTCGACCGTGGTGCTGCCCGGGCACGGCCCCCAGACGACCATCGGCCGCGAGCGCGCCGGCAACCCCTTCCTGCAGGAGCTGGCCGCGGGCCGGGCGGGCGGCCCGACCGCGCCGCTCCGCCACCGACGACGAATGTGACGACACCCTCCGTGAGCACTTCACCGGCCTTCAAGGCCCCCAAGGGCACCTACGACCTGACCCCGCCGCGCTCCGCGGCCTACCTCGCCGTCCGCGAGGCGTTCGCCGCGCCCGTACGCCGCGCCGGCTACGGCTACGTCGAGACCCCCGGCTTCGAGGACGTGCGGCTCTTCGCCCGCGGCGTCGGCGAGTCCACCGACATCGTGACCAAGGAGATGTACACCCTCACCACCAAGGGCGGCGACGAGCTGGCGCTGCGCCCCGAGGGCACCGCCTCCGTGCTGCGCGCGGCGCTGGAGGGCAACCTGCACAAGCAGGGCAACCTGCCGGTCAAGCTCTGGTACTCCGGCTCGTACTACCGCTACGAGCGCCCGCAGAAGGGCCGCTACCGGCACTTCTCGCAGGTCGGCGCCGAGGCCATCGGCGCCGAGGACCCCGCGCTGGACGCCGAGTTGATCGTCCTGGCCGTCGACGGCTACCGCGCGCTGGGGCTGACGGGCTTCCGGCTGCTGCTCAACTCGCTGGGCGACCAGGAGTGCCGGCCCGCGTACCGCACCGCCCTCCAGGACTTCCTGCGCGGCCTCGACCTCGACGAGCCGACCCGCGAGCGGATCGAGATCAACCCGCTGCGGGTGCTCGACGACAAGCGCCCGGAGGTCCGCGCGCAGCTCGACGGGGCGCCGCTGATGCGCGACCACCTGTGCGAGGCGTGCAAGGCGTACCACGAGCAGGTCCGCGAGCTGCTGACCGCGGCCGGCGTCGCGTACGAGGACGACCCCCGGCTGGTCCGCGGGCTCGACTACTACACGCGCACCACCTTCGAGTTCGTCCACGACGGCCTCGGCGCCCAGTCCGCCATCGGCGGCGGCGGCCGCTACGACGGGCTGTCGGAGATGATCGGCGGCCCCGCGCTGCCGTCGGTCGGCTGGGCCCTGGGCGTGGACCGCACGGTGCTGGCGCTGGAGGCCGAGGGCGTCGCGCTGGACCTGCCCGCGACCACCGACGTGTACGCGGCGGCGCTCGGCGAGCAGGCCCGCAGGACGCTCTTCGGCGTGGTCACGGAGCTGCGCAGGGCCGGGGTCGCGGCGGACTTCGCGTTCGGCGGCAAGGGGCTGAAGAACGCGATGAAGTCCGCCGACCGCTCCGGCGCGCGCTACGCGCTGGTGGCGGGGGAGCGGGACCTCGACGAGGGCGTGGTGCAGCTGAAGGACCTCGGCAGCGGCGAGCAGCGGGCCGTGGCGCTCGGGGCCGTGGTCGGCGAGCTGCGGAAGCTGCTGGCCTGACCCCTGCGGGTGGCGCGGTGGCGGGTGGATTTACGCCGGTCGAATGCGCGGTCGGGCATCGTTGACCCCTGCCGGTGGACGGCCGGCGGGTCACCGGCCGATCACCGGTGCACCGGTGCCCGATCGCCATGCGTTGCGGCACAATGAGGTGCCGCCACCGACCCGAGCCCACACGGAAGCAGCGAGATGACCACGACCGCAACGAGAACGGCCCCGTCCCAGCACGAGGACCCGCCCGAATCCGGACTTATCGGGTCGAGCCGACCGTTCGCCTGGCTGCTGGTGATCGGCGGAGTGCTGGGCGTGGTGGCGTCCGCGGTGATCACGCACGACAAGATGAAGCTGCTGGAGGACCCGAACTACGTCTCGGCCTGCAGCCTGAACCCCGTCCTGTCGTGCAACAACATCATGAAGAGCTGGCAGGCGTCGGTGTTCGGGTTCCCGAACCCGTTCGTCGGCTGGATCGCCTTCCCGATGCTCGTCGTGATCGGCGCCGGCCTGCTGGCCGGCGCGGGGCACCGCCGCTGGTGGTGGACCGGGCTGTGGGCGGGCTCCCTCTTCGGGGTGGGCTTCGTCACCTTCCTCCAGTACTCGTCGCTGTACAAGATCGGTTCGCTGTGCCTGTGGTGCTCGCTGGTCTGGGCGGTGACGATCCTGATCTTCTGGTACACCACCGTGCACAACGTCAGGACCGGCGTCTTCCCGGTCTCGGCGCGGGTGCGCGAGGCGGTGCTGGAGTTCAACTGGGTGGTGCCCGTCCTCTGGTACGGGATCCTGCTCATCCTGATCGGCATCCGCTGGTGGTCCTACTGGAAGACGCTCCTCTGAGCGCTGTCGGTCCCGTGGCATAGGCTCGCCGGTGTGGAGCCCGACCTGTTCACCGCCGCCGCCGAAGAGCGCCAGGAGAAGGATCCCGGCAGCTCCCCGCTCGCCGTCCGGATGCGCCCGCGCAGCCTCGACGAGGTCGTGGGGCAGCAGCACCTGCTGAAGCCCGGCGCGCCGCTGCGCCGCCTCGTCGGCGAGGGCGCCGGGGGGCCGGCGGGCCCGGCGTCCGTGCTGCTGTGGGGCCCGCCCGGCACGGGCAAGACGACCCTGGCGTACGTGGTCAGCCAGGCGACCCGGAAGCGCTTCGTGGAGCTGTCGGCGATCACGGCGGGCGTCAAGGAGGTCCGCGCGGTCATCGAGGGCGCCCGCCGTGCCGTCGGCGGGTACGGCAAGGAGACCGTCCTCTTCCTCGACGAGATCCACCGTTTCAGCAAGGCCCAGCAGGACTCGCTGCTGCCCGCGGTGGAGAACCGCTGGGTGACGCTGATCGCGGCCACCACCGAGAATCCGTACTTCTCGATCATCTCGCCGCTGCTCTCCCGCTCGCTGCTGCTGACGCTGGAGCCCCTGACCGACGACGACGTGCGCGGGCTGCTGCACCGGGCGGTCGCCGCCGAGCGCGGCCTCGGCG
>NZ_JACBXC010001160.1 GCF_013870535.1 Streptomyces phytophilus
GCTGCTGGGCGCCGCGATGCTGACGCTGGCGCTGGCCTCCGGGGCGTTCGCCGTCGGCTACCTGTCCGTCGACATCCCGCGCCCCAACGACATGGCGACCGCCCAGAGCAACCACTACTTCTACGCCGACGGCACCAAGCTCGCCGACAAGGGCGAGGTCGACCGCGAGAGCGTGGAACTCCAGCGCGTCCCCGACCACGTGCGCATGGCCGTACTGGCCGCCGAGGACCGCGAGTTCTACTCCGACTCGGCCGTCAACCCGATGGCGATGGTCCGGGCCGGCTTCAACACCCTGACCGGCAAGGGCACCCAGTCGGGCTCGACCATCACCCAGCAGTACGTGAAGAACTACTACCTCGACCAGGAGCAGACGATCAGCCGCAAGCTCCGCGAGGCGTTCATCGCGATCAAGCTGGACCGCGAGGTCACCAAGGACGACGTCCTGGAGGGCTACCTCAACACCAGCTACTTCGGCCGCAACGCCTACGGCGTGCAGGCCGCGGCCCAGGCGTACTACGGCAAGGACGTCGAGGAGCTGACCGTCGCCCAGGGCGCGTTCCTCGCGACGCTGCTCCAGGCCCCGAGCACGTACGACGTGGCCGTGCACCCCGACAACCGGCCCGCCGCCGAGGCCCGCTGGAACTACGTGCTCGACGGCATGGTCAAGGAGGGCTGGCTCGCGCCCGGCACCCGCGGCAGCCTGAAGTTCCCCGTGCCGGAGCCGTCCCGGCTCGACCCCGGCCTGTCCGGGCAGCGCGGCTACCTCGTCGAGGCCATCAACAGCCACCTCGTCGAGCACCGCATCATCGACGAGAAGACCCTCGCCGCCGGCGGCTTCCGCATCGTCACGACGCTCCAGCCCGACAAGCAGGACGCGTTCGTCGGCGCCGTGGAGGAGCAGCTGACGTACCAGCTCGACCCGGAGTCCAACCCCGCCGACGCCTACGTGCGCGTCGGCGGCGCCTCCGTCGACGTCGGGAGCGGCGAGGTCGTCGCGCTGTACGGCGGCACGGACTACACCCAGCAGTACGTGAGCAACGCCACCCGCCGCGACTACCAGGCCGGCTCCACCTTCAAGCCGTTCGTCTTCGCCGCCGCCGTGCAGGAGAAGGCGAAGAACTGGGAGGGCAAGCGGATCACGCCGCGGACGATGTACGACGGCGACACCGACCGCCGGGTCATCGGCCGGAAGGGCAAAGCGCTGCGCTACTCGCCGAGCAACCAGGACGACGTCTCGTACGGGCGCATCAACGTCGCCGACGCCACCAACGAGTCCGTCAACTCCGTCTACGCGCAGATGGCCCAGGACGTCGGCCCCAAGAAGGTCCGCGGCACCGCCGTCCGCCTCGGCCTGCCCTCCGCCACCCCGGAGCTGAAGGCCCACCCCTCCATCGGCCTCGGCACCGCCACCCCCAGCGCGCTCGACATGGCGCAGGCGTACGCCACGCTCGCCGGCCACGGCGACCACGGCGGCTACCGGCTCGTCGACAAGCTCAGCCGCAACGGCGAGATCTTCCAGCTCCCGCCGCAGCGCCCGCACCCCGTGGTCTCCAGGACCGCCGCGGACGCGACGACCGCGATGCTGCAGAACGTCGTCGAGAACGGCTCCGGCGAGGAGGCGCAGCTCGCCGAGCGCCCCGCGGCCGGCAAGACGGGCACCGGCGAGCACGACCGCTCGGCGTGGTTCGCGGGCTACACCCCCGAGCTGGCGACCGTGGTGGGCGTGATGGGGCAGGACCCGGAGACGGGCGCGCAGAAGTCGCTGCACGGGGTGATGGGGGAGGACCGGATCAGCGGCGGCGGGGTGCCGGCGCGGATCTGGGGCGCGTACACGAGGGACGCGCTGTGGGACGTGCCCGCGAGCGACTTCGACCTGGAGATCGGCCACAAGCAGCGGATGCCCTACAC
>NZ_JACBXC010001161.1 GCF_013870535.1 Streptomyces phytophilus
GCGGCTGCCCGCGGGCGCGTACCGGTGGGAGGAGTTCATCCTCGACGGCGGGTCCGAAGGCCGGACGGTCGAGCTGGGGCTGACCGGCACCGGGGGCAACAGGTGGACGCTCGTGGCGCTGGTGGTGCACTGAGCCCCGGTCGCGCACCGGCTGCGGGCCGCTCCCGCCCCGGCGGCGCCGGGACCTGGTCAACGCGGTGTCCCGGCACCTCACTTGCCCGAATGGCGCGAAGAAGTCCCCTCCCGCGCACCTTCATAAACCTGTAATACGCTCTTATTTGACGCAGGGGCCGCCGAAGTCCGAGGATCGGCGCACCTGCCGGTCTCCCGACGTGCCGGCGACGAAGGGAGCCCGTCTTGGCCAGCCGCCGCGACGTCCTCGCAGGATCGGCACTCACGCTCGGTGCGACCGGGTTATCCGTCTCGGTCGGCGGGCCCCACATGCACAGGGCGAGCGCCCGGCCCGCCAAGCCCCCGGGCCGCGGCCCGAACGTCATCATGGTCCTGCTGGACGACCTGGGCTACGGCGACCTCGGCTGCTACGGCCATCCGCTGATCCACACCCCGCGGCTGGACCGGCTCGCCCGCCAGGGCACCCGCTTCACCCAGGGCTACTGCGCCGCCCCGGTGTGCAGCCCGTCGCGCGCCGCGCTGCTCACCGGCCGCGTACCGCCGCGCACCGGCATCCCGGACGTGCTGAGCCGCGACGACCCGCACGGCCTGGGCACGGCGGAGCGCACCCTCCCCGAGTACCTGCGCACCGCGGGCTACGTCACCGCGGCGATCGGCAAGTGGCACCTCGGCCGCCTCGACGCCCACCACCCGGCGCGGCACGGCTTCGACTCCTTCTTCGGCGTCGACGCGATGTACACGGCGGACACGTACCCCACCGAGGTGTGGCGGGACGAGGAACCCGTGGAGGTCCTCAACAGCGACGCCGACCTGGCGACGCTCACCCGGCGGTTCACCGACGAGGCGATCGACGTCGTCGACCGCGCCGACGGCCGGCCGTTCTTCATCTACCTCGCCGAGACCATGCCCCACCTCCCGCTCGCCGTCGAGCCGGAGTTCGACGGCGTCTCCCGCGGCGGCCTGTACGGCGACGCCATCGAATCCGTCGACCACCACCTCGGCCGCCTCTTCGACGCGATAGCCGACCGCGGCCTGGACCGCGAGACCCTCATCGTCGTCGCCGGGGACAACGGGCCCTGGTTCGAGGGCTCGTCGGGCGGGCTGCGGTCCCGGAAGTTCGAGGTCTTCGAGGGCGGGGTGCGGGTGCCGTTCATCGCCCGCTGGACGGGCACCGTGCCGCGCGGCCGGGAGTCGGACGACGTGGTCTCCTTCCTCGACCTGCTGCCGACGGTGTGCTCGCTGGCCGGCGTCGAGCCGGAGCCGGGCGTGGCGCTGGACGGCACCGACCTCACCGCGGCGCTGCGCGGCGCCCGGCTGCGCGAGCGCGCCCCGGTGCCGTTCTTCCTCAGCGCGCGGGCGGCGGCCGTACGCGACGGGCGGTGGAAGCTGCACGTCCGGCGGCGCGGCTCGGACCAGAGATACCTGCCGGAGCTGTACGACCTGGACGCGGACCCGCGGGAGTCGGTGAACCTGACGGCGCGGCAGCCCGACGTGACCGCGCGGCTCCGGGAGTTCCTGACGGCGCTGGAGGAGGACATCGCCCGCGAGCAGCGCCCGGCGGTGGAACTCACCGCCGACCTGCCGCTGTTCGCGGCCCGCCCCCACACGGTACGGGTCCGGCTGACCCGCGCGCTGCGCCCCGGCGGCGAGCCCGTCGCCGAGGTCGCGGTGTCGCTGGCGGCGCCCGAGGGGTGGGCCACGACGACCGTGCGGCAGGTCGTGGACCTCGACACCGACCCCGTACTCGACGTCGAGGTCACCCCGCCCGCCG
>NZ_JACBXC010001162.1 GCF_013870535.1 Streptomyces phytophilus
CGAGCCCCGGCACGATGTACCCCGCCTCGTTCAGCCGCTCGTCCATCGCCGCCGTGACCACCGTCACCGGCGCGCCCGCCAGCTCGTGCTCCACCGCGTCCGTACCCTCCGGCGCCGCCAGCAGGCAGATCGCCGTGACGTCGTCCGCGCCCCGCCGGATCAGCTCCCGGATCGACGCGACGAGCGTGCCGCCGGTGGCGAGCATCGGGTCCAGGACGTAGACCTGCCGCCCGGACAGGTCCTCGGGCAGCCGGTTCGCGTACGTGCTGGGCTGGAGGGTCTCCTCGTCGCGTATCAGTCCGAGGAAGCCCGCCTCCGCCGTCGGCAGCACCCGCATCATGCCGTCGAGCATGCCGAGTCCGGCGCGCAGGATCGGCACGATGAGCGGCCTGGGCCGCGCGAGGCGCACGCCGGTGGTCTCGGCGACGGGCGTGCGGACGTCGACCTGTTCGGTGCGGACGTCGCGCGTCGCCTCGTACGCGAGGAGCGTCACCAGCTCGTCGGCCAGCCGACGGAAGGTGGGAGAGTCCGTGCGCTCGTCGCGCAGCGTGGTGAGCTTGTGTGCCACCAGGGGGTGGTCGACCACGTGAATCCGCATGCTCCCGAATCTATCCGAGTCCCGGCCGGACACGGATACGTGTGGGGGCCGGGGGGTACGCGTGGAGAAACGGGCCGCGGTTCGCACACAACCGCCAACCGGGTGCAAGGTGGATATGTCCGCCCGGCCCGTTCGGACGCTGGAGGTGTGTGATGCCGGATCGTGATCTGCGCAGCGGTGATCCGCTGCCCGAGACGTCCGACGCCCGCGGCCGGCGCCGCGCCGCCTTCCTGCGCGACCTGCACGAAGCCGAGCAACTGCGGGCGCGCGTCCAGCCGCGGCGCGCCCGGGCGGCGCGGCGGCGGCATGTCCACCGCATGCGGACGTTCCGCTGGTAGACGGCCGATGAGCGGCGGAAGGCGGGCCTCGCGGCAGCCCAATTCACGACGCACAGCGGAAGACCCCGCAGACAGCGCAGGTTTCTGTCACGATTCCGGTGAGGGCGGGTCCTCCGCCCCTGGTCGGGGGGAGAGAGCAGGCAAGCTCGACCACCCGGCCCGGCACACCTAGGACCAGTGGGAGAGTCACGGTGTACTTCGCCGCACTGCTCGCGCGCACCGAAGACGGGTGGGAAGCGAGCGATACAGAGCTCGACGACGTGGAGACGCTGGACGACCTGGCCGACCTCGCCCGCGAGGCGACGGCCGACGACGACGAGACCGTGCTGGTGCTGCTCGAACAGGAGGGCATCTGGTACAGCGTCATCCGCATAGACGGTGAGGACGACCCGCGCGTCTTCGTCTCGAACGCGGCCGCCGCGGGGCGCAGCGCGTACGGGGAGATCCTGCTCACCCCCGAGCTGCTCGGCCGGGAGCCGGAGGACGACAGCGCGCTGGACAGCCTGACGGACCTGGACGGCACGGAGGACGGCGAACCGGACGCCGACACCGGCGCCGACGCGGACCCCGACGCCGACCCGGACGCCCCTCCCGGCGCGCCGGCGGGCCCGGTGGGCGACACGGAGCTGCTGGCGGACCTCGGCGTCTCGGAGAAGCAGCTGCTGGCGCTGAACGGCGACGCGGTCAACGAGATCGCCGACCTGCTCGGCGCGGCGGACGTGCTGGAGACGGTCCGCTGACCGAGCCCGGCGGCGGAGCGGAGACCGGCCCGTACGAGGAGCTGTGGGCACCGCCGATGCGCGCGGCCCTGGCGGAGGCGGAGCGCGCACTGGAGACGGGGGACGTCCCGGTGGGCGCGGTGGTCGTGGGCCCGGCCGACGCGTCCGGCGACCCGTACGAAACGCTGATCTCCGCACCCCCCGCCGGCCGGATCCTCGCCCGGGCCAGGAACGAGCGGGAGGCGA
>NZ_JACBXC010001163.1 GCF_013870535.1 Streptomyces phytophilus
GCCGGGGTGCGCCGCCGCCAGCGGCTCCATGGCGGCCAGCGGGGTGTACGCCACCGCGTCCTCGACCCACTCGAACGGGAGCAGGGGCGCCACGTTCGGCAGCACCATCAGCACCGCGACGAACGCCCCGATCGACGCCGGGACGCTGCGCAGCAGCGCCCCGGCCGCCACCCCGAGCACGGCGATCAGCGACGCCCCCGCGGCCGTGGTGACCAGCGCCCGCGCCACCCCGGGGTCGCCGAGGCCGGCGGCGATGGGGGTGCCGGTGAGGAACGCCTGCGCCAGCGGGAACGTCGCGAGCGCCGTCGCCAGCATCAGGACGAAGCTCACCGCGCCGAAGACGGCGGCCTTGGCCCACAGCACCGGCAGCCGACGGGGCACGGCCGCCATCGTGGCCCGCACCGTCCCTGTCGACCACTCGCCGGCGGTGGCGAGGATGCCCAGCACGGGCAGGATGAGCAGGCCGAAGTTCAGGCCCAGCAGGGTGACCTCGACGGGGTCCTGCGGGCCGTCCCCGTCATCGCCGCCGGTGAACGTGGCACCGACGGCGAGCCCGATGCCGAGGGTCAGCACGACGACGGCGGCCAGCGAGTACCACGTCGAGCGCAGCGACCACAGCTTCGACCACTCGGAGCGCAGCACGCGCGGGTACGTCACGCGGTATCCGGCTGCGCCGCGGGCGCCGGCGCCCGCGGCGCCCGGGCCGGGCGCGGTCAGGGACGGGACACTCATGCGGCGATCTCCTCCGTCCGCCCCGGGGCAGGGGCGTGGTACTCGACGGCGTCCCGGGTCAGCTCCATGAACGCCTCCTCCAGCGACACCCGGTGGGGCGTCAGCTCGAACAGCGGCACGCCGTGCGCGGCGGCCGTCAGGCCGATGTCCTCGGCCCCGACGCCGCGTACCCGCAGCTCGCCCGGCGCGTCCGAGGCGACCTCGACGCCGGGCCCGGCCAGCAGCTCCCGCAACCTCCCCGCCTGCGGCGACTTCAGCGACACCTCGTCGCGCCCGGCGGACCGTACGAACTCCGCCACCGTCGTGTCCGCGAGCAGCCGGCCGCGGCCGACGACGACCAGGTGCTCGGCGGTCAGCGCCATCTCGCTCATCAGGTGCGACGAGACGAACACCGTGCGCCCCTCCGCCGCCAGGTCCTTGAGCAGGCCGCGGATCCACAGCACGCCCTCGGGGTCGAGGCCGTTGACCGGTTCGTCGAGCAGGACGACCGCAGGGTCGGCCAGCAGCGCGGCGGCGATGCCGAGCCGCTGCCCCATGCCCAGCGAGAACCCGCCGGCGCGCTTGCGCGCCACACCGGCCAGCCCCACCGCCTCGATCACCTCCTCCACCCGCGCCCGCGGGATGCCGTGGGTCAGGGCGAGCGCGAGCAGGTGCTTGTACGCGCTGCGCCCGGTGTGTACGGACCGGGCCTCCAGCAGCGCCCCGACTTCGGCGAGGGGCGCCGGATGCCGGTCGTACGGCCGCTCGTTGACGGTGACGGAGCCGTGGGTCGGTGCGTCCAGGCCCATGATGAGGCGCATCGTGGTGGACTTGCCGGCGCCGTTGGGCCCGAGGAAGCCGGTCACGGTCCCCGGGCGCACGGTGAACGTCAGGTCGTCGACGGCGGTCTTCTCGCCGTACCGCTTGGTGAGCCCGCGTGCTTCGATGGTCATACCGGCGACGCTAGGCCGCACGCCCGCGCCGATCGTCCGACCACGGCCCGCATCCGTGCGACGCCGTAGTACCACGGGAGGACCCCCGCTACGGCCCGGGCATCCCTTCACCGCTCGGCAGGGCCGCTACTCCCCAGCGCCCGACCGCTCGTCCCGCGCGGTCAGCAGGGCTTCCCCTCCCGCTCCTGCCGCGCCGACTCCCCGGCCTGCGACTCCCCGGCCTCCGGCGCCGCACCG
>NZ_JACBXC010001164.1 GCF_013870535.1 Streptomyces phytophilus
GAGCAGCGACTCGTCGAGCATGGCGGCGGGGGCCTAGGCGGGGCGGCGGGCTTCGTCCACGAGCAGGACGGGGATCTCGTCGCGTACGGGGTAGACGAGGCCGCAGGTGTCGGAGGTGCACTGCAGCTCGGGCTCGCCGGGGGCGTCGGAGGCGCCGTCGCCGGCCGCGCCGTCCTTGCTCGCGCGCAGCGGGGCGTGGCACGCCGGGCAGGCGAGGATCTCCAGGAGGCTGGCTTCGACGGGCATGTACGTCCCCTTCGGCTGGCTGCGGCGGCGCTGGGCTCGGCTGTGCGTACGAGCGGCAGCCGCCAGCCTACCGCCGGGCGCACGGGCCCGCCCGCGCGCCCG
Source organism: Streptomyces phytophilus (assembly GCF_013870535.1). Classification (GTDB taxonomy): domain Bacteria; phylum Actinomycetota; class Actinomycetes; order Streptomycetales; family Streptomycetaceae; genus Streptomyces; species Streptomyces phytophilus. The sequence continues at coordinate 349 of NZ_JACBXC010001164.1, forward strand.
GTGGCCCTCTCCTGCGGTGCCGGCCGGCTCAGCCCCGTACCAGCGCCAGTGCCTCGTCCCGTACCCGCGCCATCGTGTCCGCGTCGCCCGCCTCCACATTCAGCCGCAGCAGCGGCTCCGTGTTGGACGGGCGCAGGTTGAACCACCAGCCGTCGCCGGTGATGGTCAGCCCGTCCAGCTCGTCGATCGCGACGCCCTCGCGCCCGGTGTACGCGGCCTTGACCGCCGCGAGCCGCCCGGCCTGGTCCTCGACGGTGCTGTTGATCTCGCCGGAGGCCGCGTACCGGTTGTAGGCGGCGACGAGCTGCGACAGCGGGCCCTCCTGGCCGCCGAGGGCGGCGAGGACGTGGAGGGCGGCGAGCATGCCGGTGTCGGCGTTCCAGAAGTCGCGGAAGTAGTAGTGCGCGGAGTGCTCGCCGCCGAAGATGGCGCCGGTCCTGGCCATCTCCTCCTTGATGAAGGAGTGGCCGACGCGGGTGCGTACGGGTGTGCCGCCGTGCTCCTTGACGACCTCGGGCACGGACCAGGACGTGATCAGGTTGTGGATGATCGTGCCGCCGCCGTTGCGCTCCAGCTCGCGGGCGGCGACCAGGGCCGTGATCGCGGACGGCGGGACCGGGTCGCCGTTCTCGTCGACGACGAAGCAGCGGTCGGCGTCGCCGTCGAAGGCGAGGCCGGCGTCGGCGCCGGTCCTGCGGACCTCGGCCTGGAGGTCGGTGATGTTCTTCGGATCGAGCGGGTTGGCCTCGTGGTTGGGGAAGGTGCCGTCCAGCTCGAAGTACATGGGGACGACGTCGACCGGCAGCGGTTCGAAGACGCTCGGCACGGTGTGCCCCGCCATGCCGTTGCCGGCGTCGACGACGACCTTCAGCGGCCGCACGGCGCTCAGGTCGACCAGGGAGCGCAGGTGGGCCGCGTAGTCGGCGAGGAGGTCGGTCTCGGTGACGGTGCCGGGCTTCGCGACGGGCTCGGGCGGGCCCTCGGCCTGCCACCGCTCGACCTGGGCGCGGATCTCGGCGAGGCCGGTGTCCTGGCCGACGGGGGCGGCGCCGGCGCGGCACATCTTGATGCCGTTGTACCGCGCGGGGTTGTGGCTGGCGGTGAACATGGCACCGGGCAGGCCGAGATGGCCGCTGGCGAAGTAGAGCTGGTCGGTGGAGCACAGGCCGATGAGGACGGCGTCCGCGCCGCGGGCGACGGCGCCGCGCGCGAACGCGGCGGCCAGCGCGGGCGACGAGGGGCGCATGTCGTGGCCGACGACGATCTTGTCGGCGCCGGTGGTCTCGGTGAAGGCGGCGCCGAAGAGCTCGACGAGCGGCTCGTCGAGCTGCTCGGGGAAGACGCCGCGCACGTCGTACGCCTTCACGATCGTCGAGAGATCGGTCACGGTTTACCGCCCTTCGCACGCTGCTGAGGCTTGCACAGTACGCGATGGGGCGGACACACGCCGTCCGGGGTTGGGCCGACGGGAGGCGGTGCGGGACGGTGCGGGAGGGCTCCGGCGGGATGCCGGCGGCCAGGGGCCGGGTCAGCCTTCCGGGGAGCGGAGCAC
>NZ_JACBXC010001165.1 GCF_013870535.1 Streptomyces phytophilus
ACCCGTACCTGCTGATCCCCGGCCCGTTCGACGACGAGCGCCGCGAGGAACTCGACGCCGCGCTCGGCCCGGTCGGCGTGGCCGTGGGCCTGACGGTGCCGCTGCACAGGACCGCGGACTCGCTGCGCTGGGCGCGCCAGGCCCTCGACATGGTCGAGTCGGGCGCGATCCGCGCGCCTTCCCCGGTACGCGTCGAGGACCACCTGCTCACCCTCTGGCTGCTGACGGACCCCGCCCTCGTGGAGCAGATGGCCGGCCGCCAGCTGGAGCCGCTGGCCGCCGTGACGACCGGCCGGCGCGAACGGCTGGTGGAGACGCTGCGGGTCTGGCTGACCACGCGCGGCACCGCGGGCCGCATCGCCGAGCAACTCCACGTCCACCCGCAGACCGTGCGCTACCGGATGCGGACCCTCGGCCAGCACTTCGGCTCCCAGCTCTCCGAGCCCGACCGGCGCTTCGCGCTGGAGGCGACGCTGCGGGCGCTGTGGCTGCGCGACCAGGCGGACCTGCCGTCGACGGGCCCGATCACGGGCCGCAGGGGACGCGCCGGAAGCGCCGGAAGCGCCGGCCGCGGCGAGCCGCCGGGCTGACGGCGGGGCGCACGGCCGGACCGGGCGGGGCGACGGGGGTCGCCCGCGCTCAGTCGGCCTTGGGGATGTCGAACATGCCCGTCAGCTTCAGCGCGAGCGCCACGTCGCCGGTGACCTTCAACTTCCGCGTCATGAAGAGCTTGACGGGCCCGGCGTTCCCGGACGTGACGTTCAGGAACTCCTCGTCACCCATGTCCAGCGTCACCCGCGGCTTCCCCTCGCCCCGCCCCTCCCGTACGGAGCAGGCGCCGCCCGAGACGGTGACGTCGTACACCACCTCGGTCACGCCCGCGATCCGCCAGCGGATGACCGCCTCCAGCTCCCCGGCCTTCTCCGGCTGGAACTGCTGCTCCATCCGCCGGAAGACCTCCCCGACGACCCTGGCGCGCAGCGCTTCGTCCCCGGCCAGCTCCTCGATCTCCCGCGAGGAGAGCCCCCTGACGATGCGCGCGTACTCCTCGGGAGACACCGCGGCGAAGTCCAGGTCCCCGAGACCCGGCGTGTCCTCGGCCATCTGCACACCCCAAATTTCTTACCGGACAGTAGACTTACTGAGTAGTTAAATATAGAAGGCGGCAGAGTACGCTCGCAACTGTGACCGAAAAGCGCAGGCGGCGGCTCCCCCGGCAGGTACGTGAGCAGCAGATCATCGACGTGGCCGTACAGGTCTTCTCCAAGCGTGGCTACCACGCGGCCTCCGTGGACGAGATCGCCGAACTGGCCGGAATCTCCAAGCCGATGGTGTATCTCTACCTGGAGTCGAAGGAAGGGCTCTTCATCGCCTGCCTGCGGCGCGAGGCGGAGCGGCTGATGGCCGCGTTCCACGGGGCGGCCGACGGGGTGCTCACGCCGGAGCTGCGGCTGCGGGCGGGGCTGCGGGCGTTCTTCTCGTTCGTCTCCGAGCACCGCGACGGGTGGGTCGTGCTGCACCGGCACGCCGCCGGGCTGAGCGAGGCCATCGCCGCCGAGTCGGCGCAGGCGCGGCGGGCGGTGATGGCGGAGGTCACCGGGCTGGTGCGGACCGGGATCGAGGAGAACGGCGGCGCGGCCCGGCTCGGGGACGAGGACGCCGAGTTCGTCGCGCACGCCATCGTGGGCGCGGCGGACGCGCTGACGGACTGGATGGCCGACCACCCCGCCGAGTCGCCGGAGGGTATGACGCGGCGGCTGATGAACATGGTCTGGGTGGGCATGCGCAACGTGCTCGGCGGCGAAACCTGGACACCGCCACCGCCGCCGGACGCGTCAGCCGCCGAGGGGTGAGACCGCGCCGCGCAGGTGGGTGCGGGCGCCGTCCGCGCCCTGT
>NZ_JACBXC010001166.1 GCF_013870535.1 Streptomyces phytophilus
CGGAGCAGCTTGCGGGCGGCGGTGACGCGGGCGGAGCGCGGCGAGATCGGCTCGGGGGTGCCCATGGGCGTCGGTCAGACCTTTCGTACGGCAGGTTCCGGCGGCGGGAGACGCCCGCACGGACGGCAGAACCCGCAGGCCGGCGCGGCCTGCGGGTTCTCGGTACGTACCGCGCGAGCGCGGGGCTCAGGCGGCGGACTTCGGCGCGTTGACGTCGCTGGGCAGCGCCTTCTGCGCGACCTCGACGAGCGTGGCGAAGGCACCGGCGTCGTTCACGGCCAGCTCGGCCAGCATCTTGCGGTCCACCTCGACGCCCGCGGCCTTCAGGCCCTGGATGAAGCGGTTGTAGGTGATGCCGTTGGCGCGGGCAGCGGCGTTGATCCGCTGGATCCAGAGCTGCCGGAAGTCGCCCTTGCGCTTCTTGCGGTCGTTGTAGTTGTAGACGAGGGAGTGGGTGACCTGCTCCTTCGCCTTGCGGTAGAGGCGGGAGCGCTGGCCGCGGTAACCGCTGGCCTGGTCGAGAATCGCCCGGCGCTTCTTCTGGGCGTTGATTGCCCGCTTGACGCGTGCCACTTGTTCACTCCTTGGGGCTGGGTCGCGTCGGCTGCGCGACCCGGAACGGCTTGGTCCCGGTCTCTTGGGTCGTCCTGCGCCCTGCCGGTGCAGGGCGTCGGCTCACCTGCCGAGAAGCTTCTTGACCTTCTTGGCGTCGGCCTTGGACAGTTCGACCGTGCCGGCGAGGCGCCGGGTCAGAGTCGACGGCTTGTGCTCCAGGTAGTGGCGCCGGTTGGCACGCTGACGCAGCACCTTGCCGGAGCCGGTCACGCGGAAGCGCTTCTTGGAACCACTGTGGGTCTTGTTCTTCGGCATCTCGCCGTCCACTCCTCGTCTTCGGCGCCTCCCGCCGCCCCGTAAAAAGGCATGCGCAAGCGTCAGACTGTCTTCGTACTACGTCTCCGGACCCGGGGCCGGGTCCGCGATCACGCCTCGGCGGGCTCCGCCGGAGCGGCGGCGGGGTCGTCGCCCCTGCGCTCCGCCTTGCGGGCGGCCTGGGCCTCGCGGGCTTCGGCCATCGCCTCGGTCTTCTTCTTGTGCGGACCGAGGACCATGATCATGTTGCGGCCGTCCTGCTTGGGGGTGGACTCCACGAAGCCCAGCTCCTGCACGTCCTCCGCAAGCCGCTGCAGCAGCCGCCGGCCCAGCTCGGGACGGGACTGCTCACGACCGCGGAACATGATCGTGATCTTGACCTTGTCACCCTGCTTGAGGAACCGCTCGACGTGACCCTTCTTGGTGTCGTAGTCGTGCGGGTCGATCTTCGGCCGGAGCTTCATCTCCTTGATGACCGTGTGCGCCTGGTTCTTGCGCGCCTCACGGGCCTTCATGGCCGACTCGTACTTGAACTTCCCGTAGTCCATCAGCTTGCACACCGGAGGACGGGCGGTCGCCGCCACCTCGACCAGGTCGAGGTCGTACTCCTGGGCAAGCTCCAGAGCCTTGGCGAGCGGGACGATGCCCACCTGCTCGCCGCTGGGGCCGACAAGTCGCACCTCGGGGACGCGAATCCGGTCGTTGATGCGGGGCTCGGCGCTGATGTGGCCTCCTCATTTCCACCACGCGACTGCCTGGCGGGCAACCGCGTCACGTTCTGTCTGCCGACCATCCGCCGCGGGGCACGAAAAAACCCCGGACGGGACGCAAATGCGGGCTCCTGCCGGGGAGCACCACCGCAGAGCCAGCCGCGGGGCGCTTGGGACCGGTGACCCGCCGACCGGGGGCCGGAAGGTGGGAGATCGGAGCCTCCACTTGCGGGCCGGTCGCTCCTCTTTCCTGCATGGTGCGTCCGGCCGGTCGCTGTCAAGCATACCAGTGCCGAAGCAGACCCTGCACAT
>NZ_JACBXC010001167.1 GCF_013870535.1 Streptomyces phytophilus
CCGTCGAGGAGCACCACCTGACCGTGGCCAGGCACCGCGCCCTGGCCTCCGTCGCGCCCCGACTCGCGCTGACCGACCTGTCCCGCGCGGTGGAGCAGCAGCGGCTCGTCAAGGACGACGAGGAGATCGCCTGCCTGCGGATCGCCGCCGAGATCGGCGACCAGGCGCTCGGCGAGCTGCTGGAGTCCATCCTCGTCGGCCGCACGGAACGGCACCTGGCGCTGGAGCTGGAGCGGCGGCTCGTCGACCACGGCGCCGAGGGCCCGGCGTTCCCCACCGCCGTCGGCACCGGACCGCACGCCGGCCGGGCCGGGCACGTACCGACGGACCGGCGGGTGGAGGAGGGCGACTTCCTCACCGTCTGCCTGGGCGCGCGCTACCGCGGCTACCGCTGCGAGATCGGCCGCACCTTCGTCGTCGGCACCGCCCCGGACGACTGGCAGATCGAGCTGTACGACCTGGTCTTCGCCGCGCAGCGGGCCGGCCGGGAGGCGCTGACGCCGGGCGCGGAGTACCGCGAGGTGGACCGGGCGGCCCGCCAGGTGCTCACCGCGGCCGGACACGGAGACGGCGTCGGGCCGTTCACCGGTCACGGCGTCGGACTCGAAATCGACGAGGACCCGCGGCTGGCCCCGGCGGCGATGGGTAAACTGGACGCTCGTGTGCCGGTCACCGTCGAGCCGGGAGTCCATCTCCCCGGCCGGGGCGGGGTCCGGATCGACGACACGCTCGTCGTCCGCCCGCAGGCGGACGGCGGTCCCGAGCTACTCACCATCACGACGAAGGAACTGCTCGCCCTCTGACCCCGGCCGGGTCGCAGGCGTACCGGGCTTCCGCCGTCGTCCACGCAGTCCAGGAGATTTCGCGACGTGGCCACCACGAACGACCTGAAGAACGGCTTGGTGCTCAAGCTCGACGGCGACCAGCTCTGGTCCGTCGTCGAGTTCCAGCACGTCAAGCCCGGCAAGGGCCCTGCCTTCGTCCGTACGAAGCTGAAGAACATTCTCTCCGGCAAGACCGTCGACAAGACGTTCAACGCCGGGGTGAAGGTCGAGACGGCCAACGTCGACCGCAGGGACATGCAGTTCTCGTACAAGGACGGCGAGTACTTCGTCTTCATGGACATGGAGACGTACGACCAGCTCCACGTCGACCCCAAGACCGTCGGCGACACCGCCAACTACCTGCTGGAGGGCTTCGACACCACCGTCGCGCTGCACGAGGGCACGCCGCTGTACGTCGAGCTGCCCGCGGCCGTCGAGCTGACCATCGCGCAGACCGACCCGGGCGTGCAGGGCGACCGCTCCACCGGCGGCACCAAGCCGGCCGAGCTGGAGACCGGCTTCTCCATCCAGGTCCCGCTGTTCATCACCACCGGCGAGAAGATCAAGGTCGACACCCGCTCCGGCGAGTACCTCGGCCGCGTGAGCGGCTGACGTGGCCGCACGGAACACGGCTCGCAAGCGCGCGTTCCAGATCATCTTCGAGTCCGACCAGCGCGGCGCGCCCGCGGTGCAGGTGCTGGAGGACTGGATCCGGCTGGGCAGCACCGACCCCCGGCAGCCGCCGGTCGGCGACTTCACGCGGCGGCTGGTCGAGGGCTACGCGGCGCACGCCGCCCGCATCGACGAGCTGCTGGGCTCGTACTCGGTCGGCTGGACCCTGGACCGGATGCCGGTCGTGGACCGCAGCATCCTGCGGCTGGGGGCGTACGAGCTGATCTGGGAGGACGGGACGCCGGACGCGGTGGCGATCGACGAGGCGGTGCAGCTCACGAAGGAGTTCTCCACCGACGACTCGCCGGGCTTCGTCAACGGCCTCCTGGGCCGGCTGCAGGAGCTGAAGCCGCGGCTGCGCCGGGACACCGCCGAGCCCCGCGAGGGGGCGGCGGA
>NZ_JACBXC010001168.1 GCF_013870535.1 Streptomyces phytophilus
GCGTCCTTGGCGGCGGGGGTCTCCGGGGCGTCGGCGGCATCGGGAAAAGTGGCTGATTTCATGCGGGCCGCCGGGCCCGGCCGGTCGGTGCGCGGATCGGCGCCGGCCGCCGCCCCGGTGGTGCGCAACAGCTCCCGGGCGAGCCACAGGACGTCGGCGAGGCCGCGGGCGTCCGGCGGCAAACCGGCCGCCAGGAGACGGCCTACCAGCTCCTCGGCCTTCTCCTGCCCGCCCGCACCGCCGCGCCCGCGCCCCGCCATCGCGCTCACCGCGGCCTGTTGATGGGCCGCATCAGCTCCTCGGTCACACGCCGGGCGGAGCCGTCCGTCTGATCCCAGTCGGCCTGCCGGGTCAGCTCGATGGCGTTGAGCAACTGGTCCACGGCCCGTACGTCGCCGGGTCCCGCGGCCAGGAAGCGGTCGATCAGCTCGGCGAACCGCTCGTCGTCGCCGTCGGGGAAGTGCGCCCGCACCATCCCCGTCAGCCGCGCCCGGTCCGGCACGGGCAGTTGCAGTTCGATACAGCGGCGGCGCAGCGGGGCCGGGAACTCGCGCTCGCCGTTGCTGGTGAGCACGATGAACGGGAAGGCGCCGCAGCGCACCCGGCCGCCGCGCACGGGCACTTTCGTACCGTCGTCGCTGAGCACCTCGACGACCGGCGCGCGGTCGGCGATCCGCTCCAGCTCGGGGATCGTGAACTCACCCGCCTCCAGCACGTGGAGGAGGTCGTTCGGCAGGTCGATGTCGCTCTTGTCCAGCTCGTCGACGAGCAGCACGCGCGGGCGCGTGGAGGGCAGCAGCGCGGTGCCCAGGGGCCCGAGGCGGATGTAGCGCCCGATGCCGCCGCCGGGCTCCTCGGCGGCGTCCGCGTCCGCGGCGCCGGCGCGCCGCTCGGCGCGTTCGAGCTGGGCGTCCTGGAGGCGGCCGATGGCGTCGTAGGCGTACAGGCCGTCGCGCAGTGTGCTGCGGCTGACGATCGGCCAGGTCAGGACCCGGCCGAGCTTCAGCTCGTACGCCACCGAGTGCGCGAGCGTGCTCTTGCCGCTGCCGGCCTGCCCGGTGACGAGCAGCGGGCGGCGCAGGTAGAGCGCGGCGTTGACCATCTCGCACTCGCGGGTGCTGGGCCGGTGGTGGCTGGCCTCGCGGCCCCGCTGGCCGAGCCTCCGCTCGGAGGAGGGCTCCAGCGCGGCCGGCGGAGGCGCCTGCGGATCGCCGTCGAATTCTCGCCAGGGAGGCGGTGCCGGCAGTCTCTCCATGCCGTCGTGGGGGGCGCCGGTGCCTCGGTAGATGAGCCACTCGCTCACGTCGTAACCCCTTTGTCGCCGACCGGGCAGCGGGCTTGCCCCACTGTCTGCCCGGGGACGGACGAGGGCAACCCTCACGGGGGTAAGAGGCTAGCGGGGTGCACTGACGCCGGGTGCCGAATCGGCCAATCCGCGTGGTGGCGGGCCGGTTTCGTCCAACTGCGCACATGGTGCGCGACGTTCGCACCCGGCGCACGCGGACGTCCGCGCGCCGTTCACCCGTTCACCGGCCAACTCACCCATTCACCACCACCCGCACGCCGTTCACGCCCCCCCGGCGCCGATCGCGTCGTCGGCGTCGTCGTAGAACAGGATCACGTCCGCCGCGCACCCACGCCCGGTCTCCAGCGCCTCCCGACGCACCTCGTGCAGCCGCTCCGGCAGGTCCCGCACGACCGTTCCTGCACCGTCCATCAGCAGCGCGGCCAGCTTCTCGTGGTACGCCGCGCACTCCTCGCCGCACTCCTCGCCCTCGTGGCCCCCCGCGCGCCACAGCGCCACCGCCGTGCCCTCGTCGAGCAACTGCCCCACGACCGCCGCCCGGCCGCTGCCTCCGCCCAGCGCATGGCAGAAGACCGGCACCCCGC
>NZ_JACBXC010001169.1 GCF_013870535.1 Streptomyces phytophilus
CGCTCGCCTTCGGTACGCGGCCGTCCGCCGCGCCGCCCTTCCGCGAGCCGCTCCGCGGCGCGGAGATCCCCCGATCGCCCGCCACGTCACACCGCCGCCGTCGGTGGATGTCGGACCAGCATCTCGCGGACCTGGCGGGTGTGCCGCCGGCTGACCGCCAGCACGTGCCCGCCGAGCACGACGTACGTACGGCCCGCCTCCATGCGCAGCTCGCGCACGTGGTGCAGGGCGACGAGGTGGCTGCGGTGGATGCGTACGAACCCGGCCGCCCCCCACCGCTCCTCCAGCGTCGCGAGGGGGATGCGCACCAGATGGCTGCCGCCGCCGGTGTGCAGCCGCGCGTAGTCGCCCTGGGCCTCCGCGTAGAGCACCTCGCTGCGCTGCACGAACCGCGTGACACCGGCGAGTTCGACGCTGAAGACCTCGTCCGGCACCGCCGCCCGCTCCGGCGCCGCACCGCCCTGCTCCGGCTGCTCCTCGGGCACCGGCTCCGCGGCCGAGGCAGCCGCACACCGGCGCACCGCCTCCGCGAGCCGCTCGGGCGCCACGGGCTTGAGCACGTAGTCGGCGGCGTGCAGCGCGAACGCCTCCACCGCGTGGTCCTCGTGCGCGGTGACGAACACGACGCGCGGCGGCTGGGCGAACCGGGATATCAGCCGCGCGAGCGCCAGCCCGTCCAGGCCCGGCATGCCGATGTCCAGGAACACCGCGTCCACCGAACGGCCCGAGGCCAGCGCCCGGTCGAGGGCCAGCAGCGCCTGCTGCCCGTCGCCTGCCGTCTGCACCTCGGCCACCCGCGGGTCGCGGCGCAGCAGATATGCCAGCTCCGCCAGGGCGGGCTCCTCGTCGTCGACGGCGAGAGTGTGCAGCATGCGGGAACCCTATGCGGGGTGCGGCGGCAGCGAAACCCGTCTATCGCTCACATCCCGGCCGGGCCGCTCTGCACCGCGTCCGGATGGAACTTCGGCACCCGGACGTGCACCTTCGTCCCGGCGCCCGGAGCGGTCTCGATGACGAGCCCGTAGGCGTCCCCGTACACCTGCCGCAGCCGCTCGTCGACGTTCCGCAGCCCGATGCCCGGCGCCCGCGGCGCGTCCCCCGCCAGCTCGGCGAGCTCCGCCAGATCCCCGGCCAGGGTGCGCGCCAGGGTCTCCGCGGCCATACCCGCGCCGTCGTCCTCGACGCTGATCAGCGCCTCGCTGCCGCCGTCCGCCGCGGTGATCGTGAGCCGGCCGGGGCCCGGCTTCTTCTCCAGCCCGTGCCGTACGGCGTTCTCCACCAGCGGCTGCAGGCACAGGAACGGCACCACGACGCTCAGCACCTCCGGCGCCACCCGCAGCGAGACCTCCAGCCGGCCGCCGAAGCGGGCACGCTCCAGCAGCAGGTAGCGGTCGATGCAGCGCAGCTCCTCGGAGAGGGACGTGAAGTCGCCGTGGCGGCGGAAGGAGTAGCGGGTGAACTCGGCGAACTCCACGATCAGCTCGCGGGCCCGCTCCGGGTCGGTGCGCACGAAGGAGGCGACGGTCGACAGGGAGTTGTAGATGAAGTGCGGCGAGATCTGGGCACGCAGCGCGCGCAGCTCCGCCTCGCTGGCGGCGGCCCGGGAGCTGTCCAGCTCGGCCAGCTCCAGCTGCGCGGAGACCCAGCGGGCCACCTCGGAGGCGGCGCGCACCAGGCCCGCGGACGTCTGGGAGGTGAAGACGGCGAGCACGCCGTCGACGCGGCCGGCGACCGCCAGCGGCACCGCCACGGCGTGCCGCAGCGGGCAGTCCGGCCAGGCGCAGGCCACCTCGCGGGGGCCGATGACCTGCGTACGGCCGCTCTCCGTCACCTGCGCCGCGGCGTCGGGGACGGCTTCGGAGTGGTCGTGGCCCGGCTTGCCCTCGGGGC
>NZ_JACBXC010000117.1 GCF_013870535.1 Streptomyces phytophilus
GCTGCCGTGGGCGACGATCAGCAGTACGGGATGCATGGCTCGCAACGCTAGGACGGTCCGGTCGGGGAACGGTTGGGTCGCGCCGGAGCGCTCAGACGTTGATGCCGCACTCGGTCTTGGCGAAGCCCGCCCAGCGGCCCGCGCGGGCGTCCTCGCCGGGCGCGACCCGGCGGGTGCACGGCGCGCAGCCGATGGAGGGGTAGCCGTCGGCCAGCAGCGGGTTCGTCAGCACGCCGTGCTCGGCGACGTAGTTCTGCACGTCCGCCTCGGACCAGCGGGCGATCGGCGAGACCTTCACCTTGCGCCGCTTGGCGTCCCAGCCGACGACGGGGGTGTCCGCGCGCGTCGGCGACTCGTCGCGGCGCAGGCCCGTGGCCCAGGAGTCGTACGCGGCGAGGCCGTCCTCCAGCGGCTGCATCTTGCGCATCGCGCAGCACAGGTCGGGGTTGCGCTCGTACAGCCGCGGGCCGTACTCGGCGTCCTGTTCCGCGACCGTCAGCCGGGGCGTGAGCGAGACGACGTTCACGTCCATCACGGCGGCGACCGCGTCGCGGGTGCCCAGGGTCTCGGGGAAGTGGTAGCCGGTGTCGAGGAACAGGACGTCCACGCCCGGCATGGCGCGGGACGCCAGATGGGCGACGACCATGTCCTGCATGGACGAGGTGACACAGAAGCGCTTGCCGAAGGTGTCCGCGGCCCAGCGCAGGATCGTGAGCGCCGGGGCGTCTTCCAACTCGCGGCCGGCCTGTTCGGCAAGCGCCACGGTATCTGTGTCCGCGTCTTCGATGACCGTCATCGGTTGTGGTTCCCTCCATCGCTGTCGGGACGCAGGCCGTCGGCCAGCAGCCCGAGGAACGAGAGCTTGAATGCGCGGTTGCAGGCCCTGCACTCCCACGTGGCGTGCCCCTCCGCCGAGGGGCGCAGGTCCTCGTCGCCGCAGTACGGGCAGTAGAACGGCGCCGCCCGCCCGCTCACTTGAGGTCCTCCTCGCCGGCGCGCGCCGCCCACTGGGCGAACCGCTCGCCCTCCTCGCGCCCCGCGGTGTAGCGGGTGAGCACACGCTCGACGTACTCGGGGAGCTGCGCGGCGGTGACCTTCAGGCCGCGCACCTTGCGGCCGAAGCCCGGGTCCAGGCCGAGGCTGCCGCCCAGGTGGACCTGGTAGCCCTCGACCTGCTCGCCGTCGTCGCCGGTGACGAGCTGCCCCTTGAGACCGATGTCCGCCACCTGGATGCGGGCGCAGGAGTTGGGGCAGCCGTTGAGGTTGATGGTGATCGGCTCGTCGAAGTCCGGCAGCCGCCGCTCCAGCTCGTCGACGAGCGCCGCGCCGCGGGCCTTCGTCTCGACGATCGCCAGCTTGCAGAACTCGATGCCGGTGCAGGCCATCGTGCCGCGCCGGAACGCCGACGGCTCGACCTGGAGGTCCAGCGCCGCCAGCGCCTCGCGCAGCGGGGCGACCTGGTCCTCCTCGACGTCGAGGATCAGCATCTTCTGTTCGACGGTGGTACGGAGCCGGTCGGAGCCGTGCTGCGCCGCCAGTTCGGCGATCTTCGTCAGCGTGCCGCCGTCGACGCGGCCGACGCGGGCGGCGAAGCCCAGGTAGTAGCGGCCGTCGTGCTGCCGGTGCACCCCGATGTGGTCGCGCCAGCGCTCGGCGGGCACCGCCGGCGGGGGGCCGTCGGCGAGCGTGCGCAGCAGGTACTCGTCCTGGAGCACCTGGCGGAACTTCTCGGGGCCCCAGTCTGCGAGCAGGTACTTCAGCCGGGCCCGGTTGCGCAGCCGCCGGTAGCCGTAGTCGCGGAAGATGCCGACGACGGCCTCGAAGACGTCCGGTACGTCCTCCAGCGACGCCCAGGCGCCGATCCGTACCCCCAGCTTGGGGTTGGTCGACAGGCCGCCGCCGACCCAGACGTCGAACCCCGGGCCCAGCTCCGGGTGTGCGACGCCGACGAAGGCGACGTCGTTGATCTCGTGCACGATGTCGAGCTGCGTGGCGCCGGAGACCGCGCCCTTGAACTTCCGGGGGAGGTTCGAGTACGCCGGGTTGCCCACGACGCGCCGCTGGATCTCCTCCAGCGCCGGGGTGCCGTCGATGATCTCGTCCGCGGCGATGCCGGCGACCGGGGAGCCGAGGACGACGCGCGGGACGTCGCCGCACGCCTCGGTGGTCGACAGGCCCACGGACTCCAGCCGGCGCCAGATCTCCGGGACGTCCTCGATCCGGATCCAGTGCAGCTGGATGTTCTGCCGGTCGGTGAGGTCCGCGGTGCCGCGGGCGAACTCCTGCGAGATCTCGCCGATCGTCCGCAGCTGGGTGACCGACAGCCGGCCGCCGTCGACGCGGACGCGGAGCATGAAGTGCTCGTCGTCCAGCTCGTGCGGCTCCAGGACCGCCGTCTTGCCGCCGTCGATGCCGGGCTTGCGCTGGGTGTACAGCCCCCACCACCGCATCCGGCCGCGCAGGTCGGCGGGGTCGATGGAGTCGAAGCCGCGCTTGGAGTAGATCGTCTCAATGCGTGTCCGCACGTTGAGACCGTCGTCGTCCTTCTTGACCTGCTCGTTGGCGTTGAGCGGTGTGAAGTGGCCGGCGGCCCACTGGCCTTCGCCGCGGTGGCGGCCGGCCTTGCGGCGGCCTGCCGCCGTGGGGCGCGAGGAGGAGTTAGCCATGACAGGGGTGTCCTTAGGGCAGGCGAAGGAGCCGGCCGTGGGCGCGTACGACCCTGATTGACCTGCGCAAACGGTTCTTCGGCAGGGCGGCGCTACAGGGGCGTGCGCGGGCGTCCGCGACGGTGGGGACGGCTGGGCGGCGGCGGGAGGTCGGCGGTGCTGTGACTCTCAGCCCGCCGGACAGATGGCGCTGGACATGCGGCCGAGATCGACGTGACGCCGACTCACCAGGGCGACTCCAGCTCGATCCATGGAGAGAGCGTGGCATGGGGTGCCGTGGATCGTCCACAGTATTCCGTCATGCGGACAGTCGGGTCTTGCTATATGGACACCGGGGTTTGAGCGGCTATATCGGTGCCCCGCCCGCGGGCTTCTCCTCGGTGCGTACGTCGAAGATCCGGAAGCCGCGGCGCCGGTAGTTGTCCAGGGCGTACGGACCGTCATCGCTGCAGGTGTGCACCCACACCCGGCGGGTGGGCGGCCGCGCCGGCCACCGCTCGGCCAGGTCCCAGGCGCGCGCCGTGCCGACGGAGAGCAGGTGCCCGCCGATGCGGCGGCCGCGGAACGCCGGCAGCAGCCCGAAGTAGGTGATCTCCACCACCCCGTCCGGCTGCCCCTCCAACTCCAGGTAGCCGGCGGGGGTCCCGCTCGCGTACGCCACCCACGTCTCGGTCCCCGGCTGCTCGACGAAGGCGCGCCAGCGCTCCTCGTCCCACACCAGCCGGTCCGTCCACGACACGTCGGCGCCGACCGCGCCGTAGAGATAACGGTTGTATCCCGGGGAAGGGATCGCGGCGCGTACCACGGTCAGCTCGCCGGCCGCGACACCCGCCGGCGCGGCCGCCGGGCCGAGATCGTCCGCGGCGGTCTGCTCCAGTGACCAGGTGGTGAGGGGGGTGCTCTCCATGGGGGAATCAGACCATGGCGCACGGTGCCTTGCGGACCCGGGCGCGGTGCAGGAATCTGCCTCACGACCCCTTGCCCGCGGGTGGGCGCCGCCCGTAGCTTATGGCAAGCGCTTTCTGCGGCCTTGGCCACTGTCGTAGCACCGCACCAGGCACCACTCGGCACCACCCGGCAACGACCCTCACCGCACGACCGCAGAACGGCCCGCGGAACAGGCCGCCACGGCCACCGCCCGGACGCCACCCGGGCGGGGGACCGGAGCCGTTCCGCCGTCCGCAAGAACTGCCCCGGCGACGGCCACGTGTTCAACCTCGATTGGATGCATTTCGAGTGACAACGGCACAGGACGACATCAAGGCGCCCGCCGCCGTCCCGACCGCTCCCGAGCGGACGGGGCGGCGCGGAGCGCGCCTCGGCAACCAGCTCGCCGCCCTCGGCTCCGCCGTGTGGCGGCCCCTCATCGTGCTCGCCGTGATCGGCCTCGTCTGGTGGTTCGTCACCGCACGGGAGATGGTCGAGCGCTACCTCGTGCCCACCCCCGGCTCGGTCTTCGAGGTCATGTGGGAAGACCGCTCGATGCTGGCGGAGCACACCTACGTGACGCTGTACGAGACGGTCATCGGCTTCCTGCTGGCGGCCCTCATCGGCATCGCCTCGGCCGTGCTCATCGTCTACTCCAAGACGGCGGAGCGCTCCCTGTACCCGATCATCCTCTTCGCCCAGGTCATCCCGAAGATCGCCATCGCGCCGATCCTCATCGTGTGGTTCGGCACCGGGCTGTCGCCGAAGATCATCCTGGCGGTGCTGATCGCCTTCTTCCCCGTCGTCGTCTCCGGCGTCGCGGGCCTGCGCGACACCGACCCCGAACTGCTGGACCTCTCCGCCACGATGGGCGCCAGCCGGTGGAGCGTCTTCGTCAAGGTGCGCTTCCCCGGCGCGCTGCCGCAGCTGATGGCCGGGCTGAAGGTCGCGGTGACGCTCGCCGTGGTCGGCGCCGTCGTCGGCGAGTTCGTCGGCGCCAGCGAAGGGCTCGGCTACATCCTGCTGCTCGCCAGCGGCAACCTGAACTCCGCGCTGCTGTTCGCGGACCTGATCCTCATGTCGGCGATCGGCGTGGTGCTGTTCGTCGTCATCGAGGTCGCCGAGTCCCTCCTCATCCCGTGGCACGCCAGCCGCCGCGAGGGTTCCAGCGTGACCATGGCGACGACCTGAGCGGGCCGTGCACGGCCGCCGCCCCGCTCCGTTCGCGTCCATGACGCCGCAGCCCGTATCCCGCAGTACCGGACCACCCAGGAAGGCAACGACATGAAACGCACCGCGGCGACACTCACCCTGCTGAGCGCGCTGCTCGCCGCAGGCGCCTGCGCCCCCGACACGTCGGACGACGACGACGGCGGCGACTCGGGCGGCGACGGCAAGGGCAAGAAGGTCACGCTGACCCTCAACTGGGTGCCGTACGGGGAGCACGCCGCCTTCTACTACGGCGTGGAGAAGGGCTTCTACGCCGACGAGGGCATCGACCTGGAGATCAAGCCCGGCAACGGCTCCGCCGCCACCATCCAGCAGGTCGCGCAGAACCAGACCGACTTCGGCTGGGCCGACACCCCGCCGCTGATGGCCGGCATCGGCGAGGGCATGGGGGTCAAGAGCCTCGGGGTCTACCTCCAGAAGGGCCCGTCCTCCGTGCAGTTCGTCTCCGACGAGAACATCAAGGAGCCGGCCGACCTGGAGGGCAAGACCGTCGCGGGCACGCCGGGCGACGCGATGTACGCCACCTTCCCCGGCTGGCTCGAAGCCAACGACGTGGACCCCTCGAAGGTCAAGGTCGTCAACGTCCAGCCGGCGGACAAGATCTCGCAGCTCGCCGCCGGCAAGGTCGACGCCATCATGGGCTTCTTCCACGACCAGGGCCCGACCATCGAGAACACCACCGGCGAGACGGTCGACTACATCCTCTTCTCCGACTTCGGCATGAACGTCCTCGGCACCGGCATCGTCGCCTCCGACAAGATGCTCGCCGACGACCCCGAGCTGGCCAAGGCGTTCGTCCGGGCCACCACCAAGTCCTGGCAGGAGGTCGAGGCCAACCAGGACGAGGCCGTGAAGATCATGTCCGAGGCCGCGACCGAGCCGCCGCCGGACAACGTGCTCGCCAACCAGCTCAAGGACACGCTGCCGCTGCTGGAGGGCGACGGCGGCGGAGTCGGCGTCAACTCCGAGGAGTCGTGGCAGGAGACTATCGACCTGCTGTCGGACGGCGGGATGCTGAAGGAGGCCAAGAAGCCCGCCGACTACTGGGACGCGTCGTACGCCGCTAAGGGGTGAGCAGTGCCGCAGCTCGAAAAGAAGAAGGCCGCCGCGACCGACGCGGCGGCGTCCGCCAGCATCGACATCCGCGATGTGACGTGCACGTTCACGACGAAGCGCAGTCGCACCACGGCGGTCGACGGGGTCTCGATGCGGATCGAGCCCGGTGAGTTCGTCTCCATCCTCGGCCCGTCGGGCTGCGGCAAGTCGACCCTGCTGAAGATGATCGCCGGCCTGGTGATGCCGACGACCGGCCAGGTCAGCCTGCTGGGCCGGCAGGTGAAGGGCCCGCAGCGCAACATCGGCTTCGCCTTCCAGCGGGCCGCGCTGCTGCAGTGGCGCGGGGCGCGCAAGAACATCCTGCTGCAGGCCGAGATGCGCGGCATGGACAAGCGGACCGCCGCCCGCAGGGCCGACGAGCTGATCGAGCTCACGGGCCTCGCGGGCTTCGAGGACGCGCTGCCGCACGAGCTGTCCGGCGGCATGCAGCAGCGGGTGGCGCTGTGCCGCGCGCTGCTGCACGAGCCGCCGGTGCTGCTGCTCGACGAGCCGTTCGGCGCGCTGGACGCGCTGACGCGGGAGCACCTGAACGTCGAGCTGAACCGCATCTGGCGGGAGACGGGCACGACCATCGTGCTGGTCACCCACTCCATCTCGGAGGCCATCTACCTCGGCACCCGGGTGGAGGTGATGAGCGCCCGCCCAGGCCGCATCATCGAGACGATGCCGGTGGACCTGCCGCCGGCGCGCGACTACGGAAAGGTCATGTCGGCCCCGGAGTTCGAGACCCTGGCAGCCCGCACCCGCACCCTCCTGAGCGGCGCGCACTAGCCCCGGCGGCGGTATCCTGCGGCAACCCCGGGGCGCCGCAGGATACCTACCCCGGGACGGTGCGCCGGCGGAACTGCTGGCCCGCTGGCCTCCGCGCTAATGGGCAAGGGGGCGCTGACCTCCGACTGGCTGCCCGCGTTCGACGCGGTGCGCCGAGGAGCCGGAGGCGTGGTGGCAGGCCGTCTCCCGCGATGCTCCGATTGCCACCCGCTGGGGACCCCTCCCGGCCGCAGCATGGCAACCTGCGGTGATTCGCGCTCCGAGGAGGTTCCATGTCCGAGCCATTCCACCCGGACTTGTCTCCGGACGATCCGAACCCGTCCCCGTCCCCGTCCCCGTCGAACGAGCCGGTGCCGCCGACCGTCCAACCGTTCGCCAGCAACCCCATGTCGCCGACATCGCCGCAGCAACCGCCGATGTACACCGGTTCGCCCGCCTACCCTCCCTACCCTCCGTACCCCTACGGACCACCCCAGCGGACCAACGGGCTGGCCATCGCGTCCATGGTGCTGGGCATCCTGTGGATCTACTGGATCGGCAGCATCCTCGCGCTGATCTTCGGCTACGTGGCCCGCCAACAGATCAGAGAGCGCCACAACAGCGGAGGTGGCATGGCCACCGCCGGAATCGTGCTCGGCTGGGTCGGCGTCGGGGTGCTGGGGGTCATCTTAGTCATTGCCCTCATCTCATACTCCTTGTCGCCCTAGTACTCCTTGATCACATCCGTAAGACAACGGCTGGTCAGTGGCGGGCGTGAGGATGGGCGTCATGACAACGTTGCTTCTCACCGACATCGAGCGGGCCCTGCGCAGCAGCTGGGGCGCCGACACGTGCACGCCCGAGTTCCGGGCGCGCTGGTCGCCCGGGAACCCCGCCCGGGACCAGTGCGGGGTCACCGCGATGGTGGTCAACGACCTGCTGGGCGGCGAACTGCTGCGCGAGGAGTACGAACTGCTCCGCACCCGGGTCGTGCAGCAACTCGCGAACGCGCGGCGGTAGTCGGCCCGGACCGGAACGGCGTGGACCGACTCCCGCCCGGGCCGGCGCGGTGTCAGCCTGAGGTGCGGCGCCATTTGCGGAGGCTCACCAGTTCGCGGGGCGGGGTCAGTTTGCTGCCGACCTCCACGTACGAGACCTCCGCCGCGTAGACGTCGCCCGCGGAGTCGACGGCGATGCTGTGCAGCCAGTTGAAGCTGGCCGGGGACTCGCCGGGGAGGTCCGCGCCGAAGCGGGTCACCTCCCGGCCCGCGGTGTCGAAGACGCGGATCTTGTGGCCGATGCCGGGGACGCCGTGCTGGATCGGGGGCGGGCCCTGTTCGGCCACGTAGAGGCGGGTGTCGGGGCCCGTGCCCGTGGGGCACACGGCCACCGCCTTGTGGGCGTGCCAGGTGGTGCGGAAGTCGCCGGTGCGGGAGAAGACCTGGACGCGGTGGTTCTCGCGGTCGCAGACGACGACGGTGCCTTCGCCGTCGGCGGCGTCCACGAGGGTCAGTGCGTGCGGAAGGCTGAAGCGGCCCGGGTCGGTGCCGGGGGTGCCCCAGGAGGCGAGGTGGCGGCCGGCGGCGTCGTAGTGGTGGACCCGGGAGTTGCCGTAGCCGTCGGAGACGAAGACGTCGCCGGTGCGCGGGCATATCGCCACGTCCGTGGGGCGGTTGAAGGGCTCGCCGCTCTGGAAGCCGCTGGGCTCGCCGGTGCCGAGGGTCAGCAGGGTGGTGCCCGCGCGGTCGGTCTTGGTGATCGTGTTGCCGACGTCGTCGACGAGCCAGAGGTGGTCCTCGTGGTCGACGGTGACCGCGTGCGGGCGGGTGAAGCGGCAACCGCGCCAGCGCGGCTGGGTGTTGCCGTACGGGTCCTCGTACAGCTCGGTGCCGAGGTACGGGGTGTCGTTGCCCCACATGTCGACAACGTTGCCATCCGGGTCGAAGACGAGCACCGGCATGTTGCCGCGGTTGAAGACGTAGACGCGGTCGGCCGAGTCGACGGCGACGGACGTGGCTTCCCTGAGCCAGATCCCGTGCGGGATCTTCGCCCAGAACGGGACGGGTTCGTAGACGGTGTCACTGGTCGCGGGCCCGACGGGCATCGCTTCCTCCCCTGCAGACGCGTGGGCCGGAGATCATAACCCCCGCGGGCCGACTCGGCGGGCGGACCCGGCGGCGGGCGGGTTCAGGTGTGGGCGGGTTCAGCTGCGGGCGGCCAGGACCGCCGGGGCCGTCGACCCGGGGAGCAGGTCCGCCGGGCGGGCGGGGAGCAGGAGTTGGACGTCGATCTCGTCGGAGAAACGATACGGCCTGTGCGCCAGCAGCCCGCCGAGCTTCCGGCGCAGCCGGGACAGCTCCGCCCGCACCGTCACCGTGCGCCCCGGGTCGCCGAAGAGCGCGTCGGCCAGCGCCGTGGAGCTGAACCCGTCGCGGTGCACCGCCAGCAGGTACAGCAGCTCCGCGTGCCGCGGGCTCACCTGCTGCGACCACCGCCCCGCGCCGCCCAGCACCGCCAGGCTCGGCGACGCCGGCCGGGTCAGGTCCAGCACCACCCGCGTCGGCGCCGGCGCCGTC
>NZ_JACBXC010001170.1 GCF_013870535.1 Streptomyces phytophilus
CTACCGGCTGGGCGGTGGCGCAGACGGCGGACATCGTCGAGCTGGTACGCCGTACGGACCGGCCGCCCGGCCTCTACCGGCTGGCCGACGTGCTCCTCGACTACCAGCTCAGCCGCCCCAGCGAGGCCCTGACCGGGCTCGCCGACCTGCTGCAACCGCTGGCCGGGCGGCCGGAGTTGCTGCACACCCTGGAGACGTACCTGGCCCGCGACCTCGACCGCCGCGGCACGGCCGCGGCGCTGCACGTCCACCCCAACACCGTCGACTACCGCATCCGCCGCATCGCCCTCCTCACGGGCCTGACCCCCACCACCCCGGCGGACGCCCGCCGCCTCAGCGCGGCGCTGGTGGCCCGCCGGACGCTGGGGGCCTGACGGCCGGAGGCGGGAGGGGAGGAGGGGGGAGGGGGACCATCCCGATCGCGGAGTCGGGCGTCACGCTTCGGGGGCCCGACGGGCGGCCACGCGGCGGCGCGGCGCCAGGGGCGATCAGACCGGGAGCGGACACGCGGCACGCACCCGTCGGGCCGTCGCGAGGGCCCCGCCCCCTCACGCCGGGGCGTGGGCCGTCACCAGCCAGGCCGGGGCCCTCAGCAGCACCCCCTCCGGGGTGGCGTACGGGGTCAGGGCCTCGCGCAGGTCCTCCGTCGCCTTCGCCCCCGTCGCCGCGTCGGTCTCCGCCAGCGCGGCGTGCACGTGCGGCCTGTCGAGGACGAAGTCCAGCGCCTCCGCCACATCCGCCCCCAGGTCCATCGGCTCGTTCTCCGCCTCCAGTTGCACGTCGGCGAAGCCCGCCCCGCCGAGCACCTCCCGTACGCGGTCGGGGTCGGCCAGCGAGTTCGGCCCCGGCTCGTGCGCGCTGCCCCCCGGCGGCGGCAGCGTGACGTACGGCCCGAGGGCGGCGCGCGGCACGCCCGAGTACTCGCTCTCCTCCGGCGCCCGCCAGCACACGAACGCCAGCCGCCCCGCCGGCCGCAGCGCGCGCCGTACGTTGGCGAACGCCGCGACCGGGTCCGCGAAGAACATCACCCCGTGACGGCTGATCGCCACGTCGTACGCGCCGTCGGCGAAGTCGTGGACCTGCGCGTCTGCCTGCTCGAAGCGGACGTTCGCCAGGCCCTCCGCCGCCGCGCGGGCGCGGGCCTGCGCGAGCATCGCGGCGGACAGGTCGACGCCCAGCGCCGAGCCCTCGGGGGCGAGCGCCGCGGCCACGCGGGTCGTCTGGCCGCAGCCGCAGCCGATGTCGAGGACGCGGTCGTCCGGGTGCACGTCGGCGCCCGCGAACAACCGCTCGCCGTAGCGGAACATCGCCGCGTTGTACTTCTCCTCGTACGCGACCCAGTGGTCGCCGTTGGCCCCGTTCCAGTCCAGGGTCCGCGTGCTCTCCGCCACGTCCGCCGCCTCCCGCCGCTCCGCCGCCTCTGACGGTCACCGTACGCGCATGGGAAGTCCGCGCGGGCCGTCACCGCACGCGGAACACGGGCCCCCGCGCGACGAACGGCAGCGACGCCCACCCCGGGATCAGATAGGCGTGCTCCCTGCGCACCCGCAGCACGTCGCACATGCCGTCGGTGATCACCAGCACCGGTGCCGCGGGCGGGAAGTCGTCCGCGCGTTCCAGCAGGTCGAGCCCCGGCTGGAGCACGGTCCCGCCGCGGCCCCGTACCCGCACCCGGCCGGCGATCTCCGTCGCCGGCAGGTATCCCGCGTCGTACGGCGAGGCGTCGCAGAAGACGACGCGCGCCGCCGGCACGTCGCGCGCTTCCGCGTACGAGGCGATGGCGCCCAGCGCCTTGCCGAGCAGCGTGCGGTCCATGGAGCCGGACGTGTCCAGGACGACGCCGAAGGTGCAGCGGGCGACCTCCTCGGGCGGGAAGTAGCGGCCGGCGC
>NZ_JACBXC010001171.1 GCF_013870535.1 Streptomyces phytophilus
GTAGCGGCGTACGAGGGCGCCGAGGACCTGCGGCGCGTGGCCGCGCAGCAGGTCCTCGACAGGGGCGCTCACTTGCCCGGTGCCGCTTCCAGGATGGGGCGGATCACCACGTCGGAGGCCGGGGTGCCGGCCGGGACGGGGCACTGGTGGACGCGCTTGGCGATCTCGGTGACCCGCTCGTCGCTGGCGCAGTCCAGCACCCAGTAGCCCGCGAGGACCTCCTTGGTCTCGCCGAACGGGCCGTCGGAGACGACGGACGCGCCGCCGGGGCCGTCGGTGACGACGATGGCCTGCTTGGGCGCCGACAGCCCGTTGCCCTCGACGACCTCCCCGGTCTCGGCGAGGTCGTTGTTGATCGACTCCATGTGCTGGAACATCGCCTGGAGGTCCTTCTCGGTCCAGGCGGGGTGGCCCTCGGAGCCGCTGCCGTTCATGGCGTCGTAGTCGACCTGCGAACCGTAGATCATCACCAGGTACTTCATGGTTCTCACTTCTTCCCGTGTTCCCGGCACCCGGTGCGGGCGCCTCTCACAGGAGACGTCGGGGCCGACCCGCGGTTCTCGACATGCTCCGCCAAAGATTCTTGCGGGAATTTCGCCGGCCCGCCCGTTCTCTCCGGACAGAACGCGGCGTAATCTCGATTACATGATTACTTCGCAGGACACGGACGAGATACGAGGATGGCTCACCGGGCGGCTGCCCGACGGCCTCTACGCCGCACCGGTCGAGGTCACGGTCGACCGGGAGGAGATCTGCGTCGTCGGCACGGTCCCCGAGCCCGCGGGGCTCGCCGCGGACGCGACCGGAGCGGAGCGCGACGCGGCGCTGGACGGCCGCATCGCCGAGTTCCGCGAGCGCACCCGCAAGGAGCGCATGGCGGTGGCGCGGGCGGCGGAGCGGCGCTACCGCAGGAAGGTCTCCTGGGGCGCCGAGTGCGGCGGCCGGCGGGAGGTCTTCACGAACGTCTCCGCGCCCGTGATGACCCGGCTGCGGCAGCCGCAGCGCCAGGTGCTCGACACGCTCATCGCGGCGGGGGTGGCGCGCAGCAGGAGCGAGGCGCTGGGGTGGTGCGTACGGTTGGTGGAGAGCCACGCGGACGACTGGCTGCAAGAGCTGCGGGGCTCGCTGGAGCACGTGCAGCACGTACGGGCCCAGGGGCCGGACCGGCCGGCGGACGGGCCGCCGGCGGACGCGGCACCGCACGACGGGCCCGCCCGGGACGCGGAGGACGGCACATGAGCGGCGGCACCCCGAGCATCTACGAGTGGGCCGGCGGGGACGAGGCGTTCCGGCGGCTGACCGCGGCCTTCTACGGGCACGTGCGCAAGGACCCGCTCCTGGCGCCGGTGTTCGCGGACATGGACGACGAACACCCGCAGCACGTGGCGATGTTCCTCGCCGAGGTCTTCGGCGGCCCCGAGCGCTACAGCGCGGAGCGCGGCGGCCACGACCACATGGCGCGCATGCACCTCGGCCGGCACATCACCGAGGAGCAGCGCAGGCGCTGGGTGTCGCTGCTGATGGACAGCGCGGACGAGGTGGGGCTGCCCGCGGACCCGGAGTTCCGGGCGGTGTTCTCGTACTACATCGAGTGGGGTACGCGGATGGCGCTCGTCTACTCCGCCGACGACCCGCCGCCCACGGCGGGCCCGATGCCGAAGTGGGAGTGGGGGCAGACGCCGCCGTGGCAGCCGGGCGGCTGAGCGGAGTGCTGGACTCCGCGGCCAACTGACCTGAGCGGTCTGGACATTGGCACATGCGGTCGGATAAACAGGGTGTCCGTTGCACATACGTACACGGAGCAGCGTGTCGAACCCCCCACAACCCGCACCGTGAGAGGACCGCCATGCGATCTGGGCCCGTGTATGTCTCCCGGCGAACC
>NZ_JACBXC010001172.1 GCF_013870535.1 Streptomyces phytophilus
CACCAAGACCCACTGACCCACCGGCCCCCCGCCGGTGCCCCGTCCGCACCCCGCCGGCGCCACGCCGCGGGTGTGGCCAACGCCGCACCCGTACGGCGGCCGTGCGCCGATAACCTACGTAGCGGTAAGTCCCGCAGTCCCCCGGGTACCCCGCCCGGAGGCGCCCCCCGACGAGCAGGAGCTGCACCGCGATGGCCCAGGCGCACGAGCCCAACGCCGAGACGGCGGACAGCCACACGACGGCCGGCCGGCTCGCCGATCTCAGCCGCCGGATCGAGGAGGCCACGCACGCCGGGTCGGCGCGCGCGGTGGAGAAGCAGCATGCGAAGGGCAAGCTGACCGCGCGCGAGCGGGTCGACCTGCTGCTGGACGACGGGTCGTTCACGGAGCTGGACGAGTTCGCCCGGCACCGCTCGACGAACTTCGGCATCGAGTCCAACCGCCCGTACGGCGACGGCGTCGTCACCGGCTACGGGACGGTGGACGGCCGCCCCGTCGTGGTGTATTCGCAGGACTTCACGGTCTTCGGCGGCTCCCTCGGCGAGGTCTACGGCGAGAAGATCGTCAAGGCGATGGACTTCGCCATGAAGACCGGCTGCCCGGTCATCGGCATCAACGACGGGGGCGGCGCACGCATCCAGGAGGGCGTCGTCGCGCTGGGGCTCTTCGCGGAGATCTTCCGCCGCAACGTCCACAGCTCCGGCGTCGTACCGCAGATCAGCGTCATCGTCGGCCCGTGCGCGGGCGGCGCGGTGTACTCACCGGCCATCACGGACTTCACCGTGATGGTGGACGGCACGTCGCACATGTTCATCACGGGGCCCGACGTCATCAAGACCGTCACCGGCGAGGACGTCGGCTTCGAGGAGCTGGGCGGCGCCCGTACCCACAACACCACCTCGGGGGTCGCCCACCACATGGCGGGCGACGAGAAGGACGCCTTCGACTACGTCAAGGCGCTGCTGTCGTACCTGCCGTCCAACAACCTCAGCGAGCCGCCCGCGTTCCCGGAGGAGGGCGAGGCGGCGGTCACCGACGAGGACCGCGAGCTGGACACCCTCATCCCGGACTCGGCGAACCAGCCGTACGACATGCACACCGCCATCGAGCACGTGCTGGACGACCGCGAGTTCCTGGAGACCCAGGCGCTGTACGCGCCGAACATCGTCACCGGCTTCGGCCGCGTCGACGGCCACCCGGTCGGCGTCGTCGCCAACCAGCCCATGCAGTTCGCCGGCTGCCTGGACATCAAGGCCAGCGAGAAGGCCGCCCGCTTCGTGCGCACCTGCGACGCGTTCAACGTCCCCGTGCTCACCTTCGTCGACGTCCCCGGCTTCCTGCCGGGCACGGACCAGGAGTACGACGGCATCATCCGCCGCGGCGCCAAGCTGATCTACGCGTACGCCGAGGCCACCGTGCCGCTGATCACGGTGATCACCCGCAAGGCGTTCGGCGGCGCGTACGACGTGATGGGCTCCAAGCACCTCGGCGCGGACCTCAACCTGGCCTGGCCCACCGCGCAGATCGCCGTCATGGGCGCGCAGGGCGCGGTCAACATCCTCCACCGCCGTACGCTCGCCGCCATCGACGACGAGCAGGAGCGCGAGGCGCGGCGCGCGGAGCTGATCCGGGAGTACGAGGACGCGCTGCTGAACCCGTATGCGGCGGCCGAGCGCGGGTATGTGGATGCCGTCGTCATGCCGTCGGAGACGCGGCGGCAGGTGGCGAAGGGGCTGCGGGTGCTGCGCAACAAGCGGGAGGCGCTGCCGCCGAAGAAGCACGGGAACATCCCGCTGTAGGCGGCCGTCAGAGCAGCTGGTGTGAGGAGGGCCGATGTCCGACGAGATCAAGGTCGTCAGGGGCAACCCGACGGCGGAGG
>NZ_JACBXC010001173.1 GCF_013870535.1 Streptomyces phytophilus
GCCGCCGCCGGGTCGCCGGTCAGCCGGCACTCGGCGGCGAGCCAGCCGGTGTAGCCGGCGGCCTTCAGCGCGCCGAGCCAGGCGGGCCAGTCGAGGTGGCCGGCGCCGGGCTGGAAGCGGTTGGAGTCGGAGACCTGGGCGTGGCCGATCCAGGGCGCGTTGTCGAGGATCGCGGCGGCGGGGTCGGCCTCCTCGATGTTCATGTGGTAGCTGTCGATGCCGATCCGCACGCTGTCCAGGCCGGTGGCGCGGATCAGTTCCGTGGCCTGCTCCAGCCGGTTGACCATGTGGTCCTCGTACCGGTTCAGCGGCTCCAGGAAGAGCGTGACGCCCTCCCGGCGCGCGTGCTCGCCGAGTTCGGCCAGCCCGTCGAGCAGCACGGCGCGGTCGCCGGCCTCGTCGCGCGGCGGGGTGAAGGGCGGCAGCCGGCGGGAGAACATCCCGTACGACGCGGGGGTCTGCGCGCCGGTGCCGCCGATCTCGGCGATCACGGAGAGCTGGGACTTCAGCTGCGCCACCGCGTCGCGGCGCTGCCCGGTGTCGAAGGCGCCGAAGAAGTGCAGCATCTCGACGCAGACGGTGGGCATGACGACGCCGTCGGCGAGGGCCCGCTTCAGCTCGGGCAGCCGGGCGGCGAAGCGCAGGTCGCCCTGGGCGCGCAGCTCGATGCCGTCGTAGCCGGCGGCCTGCGCGAACTCCCACTTCTGCTGGAGGGTGTCGCCGGGCAGCAGTTGTTCCTGGGCCGCGAGGGAGAACATGGCGGGGCGGTCGGCCTTTCTGCGCGGGGGCGTGCGCGGATGCGCGGAGCGGGTCTCCTGGTCGGGCACGGTGTCCTCAGAACTCCAGCACGACCTGGAGCGCGGCCTCGGGCCGCTCGTCGAGCAGGGCGTACGCGTCCGCCGCCCCGGCCGCCGGCACCACGTGGCTGACCAGCGGCAGCACCTCGACGCGGCCCTCGGCCACCAGCCGCAGGAACGTCTGCTGGAGCCGCTGCTGGTCCCACCGCCCGGCCAGCTCCGGCGGACGCCGAGGCGCTGGTGGCGAGTCTCCGTGCGCTGCGTGCGGAGTTGCTCGCGCAGCCGCCCTCGGAGGCTGCCGTCGCCGACGAGCAGGAACTGATCGAGTTGGAGAACGAGGCGCGGGCCGGCCGCGGGGACCGTACCCGGCTGGAACGGCTGCGGGACCGGCTGGAGTTGGGTCAGATCGTCGCCACGGGCAGTGCCGCCGGGGCGGCGGCGGTGGAGTCGATCGCCCGGTTGCTCGGCTGAGAGCCGGGCGGGGGGACAGGGGAGAGGTACATGAGCAGCGGCGGGTCGTACTGGGACGAGGACGCGCAGCAGTGGCTGCAGGGACCCGCGGTCCCCCCGCCTCCGACGATGCCCCCACCCCCGCCGGCAATGCCCCCGCAGCCCCCGCCGCCGCCCGAGCAGCCGCCGCCGACGCCGCTGCCGTCGCGGTCGGACACCGTCGCGGAGGACGGGGTACGGGACGCGGTGCCGGACGAGGCGGACGGCCCCGCAGGCGCCGACGCGCAGGCCCGGCGGGACCCGGATCAACCCGCGGCGGGCGCTGGAGACTCGGGGGACGACGAGCTTCCGGACGGCGGCGCGGCCGATGCGCCGGATGGGGCGGTGGAGGACAGGGTTCCGGAGTCGGCGGACGTGGTGCAGGACCGGTCTGCCGCCGTACCCGGGGGTGAGCAGGCTGCCGATCCGGCCCCGCCGCTGGACGATGAGCTTCCGGACGGCAACGGTGCCGATGCGCCGGATGGGGCGGTGGAGGACAGGGTTCCGGAGTCGGCGGACGTGGTGCAGGACCGGTCCGCCGCAGGCGTATCCGCGGCTGACGGGGCCGCCGTGGACGGCCGCGTCGGCGCG
>NZ_JACBXC010001174.1 GCF_013870535.1 Streptomyces phytophilus
GGGCCCGGGTTCCGGAGCGCGGGCCCGGGGTGGCGGCCGCGCCGGGTCAGCCTTCGGCCCGTACCGCCCGCGCGAAGCGGTGCGCCACCTGCTGCCAGACCGCCGCCGACTCCTGCTCGTCGCGGTCCGCCTCGGTACGCAGCCGGGCGGGATCGAAGCCGCGGGCGCGGATGGACTCGTCGCTCCACGCCCGTACGCGATCGGCGCCGGCCTCCGGGTGGAACTGCACGCCCCACGCCCTGGCCCCCTGGCGGAACGCCTGGTGCGGGCAGCGCTCGCTCTCCGCGAGCCACACCGCGCCGGGCGGCAGCTGCGTGATGGCGTCGACGTGCCGCTGGACGGCGGTCACCCGCGACGGGAGCCCGGCGAAGAGCGGGTCGTCCGCCGCGTCCGGGCGCAGCGCGATCGGGGTGCTGCCCAGCTCGGGTTCGCCGTGCGACGCGGTGACCCGGCCGCCGGCGACGTGGGCGAGGAGCTGGCCGCCCTGGCAGACGCCGAAGACCGGGACGTCCCGCTCCAGCGCCTCGGCGACCAGCCCGCGCACCGCCGCCAGCCACGGCATCGCCACGTCGTCGTCGGGCATGGGCCCGCCGCCGAGCGGCATGATCGCGGCGTGGTCGAGGCGGTGGGGGAGGGGTGCGCCGGCGTAGGCGTGGACGACGTCGAGGGCGAGGCCCTGCTGCTCCAGCCACTCGCCGAAGCGGCGGGGGCCGCCGCCGCGGTCGTTCTGCACCACGAGAACCTTCGTCATGGGTGCGATTCTCGGTCAGCTACGGGCGCGGGGTTCCGGCGGGGGTGGGGGTGGCCTGCGACGGGACGGCGGTGGGCGGGGCAGCGTCGGCCGGTGCGGCGTCGGCGGGTATCGCGTCGGACGGGATGTCGTCCGGGATCGCGTCCTCCGGAATTGCGTCTTCCGGCTCCTCGGCCGGCTTCGCCGCCTCCCCGAGCGCGATGACGACCTTGCCCGACGTGAGGTCGATCGGCCCGCGGTGCGGATCGCCCGTGCCGACGCCGTCGACGACCAGCTCCATCCGCTCCCGGGCCCGCCGGGCGTGGGCATGGCTGGGCGCGAACAGCTCCGCAACGATGTTCATCCCCGCGCCTCCCGCGACTCGGCCTGCTGACTCAACGCCGCGGCCCGCACATCCGTTCCCGCCCCGCCGCCCCCGGGGCCGCCCTCAGGCCGTCAGCCAGCCGCCCGACACGTCCACGTCCGTGCCCACGACCGGCGCCGCGGCGGACGAGCCCAGCCACATCATCACCGCGGCCATCTCCTCGGCCCGTACGATGCGCCGGATCGGGTAGTCCCGCGCGATCTCCTCGTACGTCAGGCCGAACGCCTCCGCCGCCCGCCGCAGCATCGGGGTGTCCACCGCTCCGGGCGCGAACGCCGTCACGCGCACGCCCTCCGGCGCGTACTCCAGCGCCGCCACCTTGGTCAGCGACGCCACCGCGTGCTTGCTGGCGTTGTACGGGGAGATGGTCGCGAAGCCGACCTCCGCGGAGATCGACGCGGTGTTGACCACCACCCCGCCGCCCTGCGCGAGCATCTGCGGGATCTCGTACTTCATGGCGAGGAACGTCCCTGCGGCGTTGGTGCGCCACACGTCCTCCATGTCCGCGAGCGTCTGCTCGTGCAGCCGCGCCGCGCGCGGACTCTCGATGCCCGCGTTGTTGTACGCGATGTCGATGCGCCCGTAGCGCCGTACGCAGCCGCGCACGAAGTCCCGTACCTGGTCCTCGTGGCGCACATCCGTACGCATGTACGTGGCTTCCCCGCCCGCGCGGCGGATGTCCGCCTCGATCTCGCGGCCGAGGCGGGCCCGCCGCCCGCAGAAGAACACCCGGGCGCCGCGGCCGGCGAGGGCGCGGAC
>NZ_JACBXC010001175.1 GCF_013870535.1 Streptomyces phytophilus
GCGGTACCGGAGTGTCTGCTACACCATTGGCGCCGGGGACACCCCGGCCACGAAGTGGAGCGCCGCCCGGATGCGCCGGGACATCCGCGCCATCCGCGACGGGCTGCACGCGAACGCCGTGAAGGTCACCGGCGACGGCGTGCGACGGCTGACCGCCACCGCCGAAGAGGCCGCCGAGCGCGGGCTGTACGTGCGGGCCGAGCCCACCCTCGGCGACCGGCCGCCGCGCGAGATCCTCGACCATCTCGCCGAGGTCGGCCGGCACGCCGAGGGGCTGCGCCGCCAGGGCGCGGGGGTGGAGCTGAGCGTCGGGTGCGAGTTCTGGCTGTTCGTCCCCGGGATCCTGCCGGGTGCCAACGTGCTGGAGCGGATCGAGAACCTCCAGAACGGCACCTTCGACCCCGTCGAGATGCAGCGCAAGCTCGACGAGTTCACCGCCCGCGCCGCCGCCGTCGGCAGGTCCGTCTTCGGCGGCGAACTCAGCTACGCCGCCGCCCAGGACGACGAGGTCGACTGGGGCCTCTTCGACATCGTCGGCATCGACTACTACGGCTACCACGAGCGCCCCGCCGGCTACCGCCGCGACCTGCGCACGTACCTGCGCTTCGGCAAGCCGCTGTCGATCGCCGAGTTCGGCTGCTGCACGTACGAAGGCGCCCCCGCGGACGGCGGCATGGGGTGGGCGAAGGTCGACTTCGACAAGAGCCCGCCGGTGCTGACCGAGCCGCTGGTACGCAGCGAGCGTACGCAGGCCGCCTATGTCACCGACGTCTACGACGTCATCGAGTCGATGGGGCTGCACTCGGCGCACGCCTTCGAGTTCGTCACCCCCGAGTCGTGGCACTGGCCGAACGACCCGGCCCACGACCTCGACACCGTCAGCTACGCCATCGTCAAGCCGGTCCAGGACACCCCCGGCGACCCGGAGTCGCCCTGGCGCTGGGAGCCCAAGGAGGCGTACCACGCGCTCGCCTCCCGCTACGCCCGCGCCGCCCGCCGCGCGCGGCCGTAGCCACGAGCCCGTAGCCACGAGCCCGTAGCCGCGCGTTCCCGGCCGGCGCGACCGTGCCCGGGTGCCCTCCCCGGGCGCGGCCTCTACCCTCTACTCTCGGTCCGCCCGCAGCGGCTGCGCGGGCCGTGGAGTCCGGGACGGTACGGGACGGGGTGCGCGATGGCCGGTGCGAACGGTGGCGGGGGGCGGCTGCGCACGTACCGCGGCAACCTCGTGTCGATGGTCTTCCTCGCTCTGCTGTGCGCGGTCTTCGGCGCCCTCTTCGCGTTCTTCGGGCTGCTGCTCGTCATCGGGGCGGGTGCGCCCGCCGCGGTCGCGATCCCGTTCTGCGCCGCCGCACTGGGCCTGTTCCTGCTGACGTTCTGCGTCGTGCGCGGGGTGACGGTCGTCGACGACGGCGGCATCACGCTCCGCTGGCTGCGCACCAGGCGGCTGGCCTGGCCCGACGTCCTGGCCGTCGAACTGGAGCACAACGCGCCCGCGTCGGCGGAGCGCAAGCGCCCCGTCATGGGCGTGGTCGTCTACCACCGCGACGGCCGCCGGCTGACGCTGCCCAACGTCATCGACAGCCGCGGCCTGGCCGCCCACCGCGAGGCGCAGGTGATCCGCGGGATATGGGAGCGCCGGC
This sequence comes from Streptomyces phytophilus, assembly GCF_013870535.1. GTDB lineage: Bacteria > Actinomycetota > Actinomycetes > Streptomycetales > Streptomycetaceae > Streptomyces > Streptomyces phytophilus. The sequence goes on from NZ_JACBXC010001175.1 coordinate 1,641, forward strand.
GCGGCGCGGACTGGACGCCGCGGCCGGAGGTCACGACCGCCGCACGGGCCAAGGCCGACGCCGCCGAGCGCAACGAGAACTCGCTGGTCGAGGCGATGGGTTTCGGCCGGTCCGCGGTCCGCGTGCTGGTGGGCTGCGTGCTGGCCGTCGCCGTCGTCTTCCTGGCCACGGGCAACGCCGATGCCGTACCGGACATCCCCGGCGGGGTCTTCGTCGGCGTCTTCGCCGCGG
>NZ_JACBXC010001176.1 GCF_013870535.1 Streptomyces phytophilus
GGCGGCACCGACACGCAGCCGATCTGGGCAGACCCGCCGCCCGGCGTCGGGCCGCGGCGGGACTACTCGTACCGCGGTGTCATGCGCTCCGTCGAGGACAGCCTGGGGCGGCTCGGGCTCGACCGGATCGACGTGCTGCACGTCCACGACCCGGACGAGGACTACCCCGTCGCCGTCACCGACGCCTACCGGGCGCTGGCCGAACTCCGCGCGCGCGGCACGGTCGGCGCGGTGTCGATCGGCGTCAACCACGCGCCGGTGGCGGCGCGTTACCTCCGCGAGGCGGCGGCGCCGGGGCCGGACTGCGTGATGCTCGCGGGCCGCTACAACCTGCTGGACCATACGGGGCTCGACGAACTGCTGGCGCTGTGCGCGGCGCGCGGGGTCGCGGTGCTGGCGGCGGGCGTCTACCAGTCCGGCCTGCTCACGGACCCCCGCCCCGACGCCCCCCACGGCTACGCCACGATCCCCGCCGCCCTCGCCGACCGCGTCGCGGCCTGGCACGCCCTCTGCGACCGCTACGCCGTCCCCCCGGCGGCGGCGGCGCTCGCCTTCCCGTTCGGCCACCCGGCGGTGACGAGCGTCGTGGTCGGCGCCCGCACCCCGGCGGAAGTGGCCGACACGGCGACCGCGTTCACCCACCCGGTCCCGGAAGCCCTGTGGACCACGGCCAGATCCACGGGCCTGCTACCCCCGCACGTCCCCACACCCGGGGGCTGATCGCCCGTCAGGTCTCGTCGTTGAGGTCGATGATGCGACACCGCGGGCCTGGTGCGCGGGCGAGTCTGGCGTCGGAGGTCAGCAGCGGAGCATCCAGTCCCTCGGCAAGGGCGACGTAGAAGGCGTCGTAGGAACGCACGCTCCCGAGCTGGCGTACGCGCTCCAGCAGTGGCAGGTGCTCGTGCCGGCGGATGTGCAGGGTCCGGTAGTCGGTCACTGCCCGTGTGGTCTTGTCCCCTGCGAGCATCCCGGCGCGCTCCAGGCGCAGCAGCACAGAGGCGACCTCGGTGTCGATGAGGTACGGGGCGGAGAGCAGGCTCTCGCCGGCCAGGTGGCGGGCGGCGGCCTTGCCCCTGGCACCGCTGTCGACGAGCAGGTCGACGACGGCGGACGAGTCGACGACGATCAACGGTGCTCCTCGTCCGTGAGCGCGGCGGTGTCCACGTCGGTGAGGTCGACCGAGGCGTGCCCGCGGATGCGCGCGACGATCTCGTCCATCGTGGGGATGGTCGCCTCACGTTCGATCAACTCGTGCAGGAAGCCCTGCAGGGACTTCCCTTCCTGGGCAGCACGAACCTTGATCGCTCTCAAGGTGTCTTCGGACACGTCACGAATCGTCACGGCAGTCATGCATGCATAATACCTGCATTCCCAGCGTAATGCCTGCATCCGAAACTCGGACCAATCCGCGGCGGGGGCGGCCTCGAATGGGGGGTGTGAGGAGCCCACTGCGATCCCCTGCCCGCCGCGCCCGGCGCACCGCCGCCGCGCGCACCGCCGCCGCGCCGGCCGCCCGCGCACGTACCGCCGCGGTGCTTGCCGCCGCCGGGGTGTGCGGGCTGATCGCCGCCGGGGCGGCGCTGGGGGTCGCCGAGTTGGCGGCCGTCGGGGTACGGGTCGAGGCGGCGCCGTTGAACGCCGTGGGCGCGGCCGTCGTCGACGCGACGCCGGCCGCCGTCAAGGACTGGGCGATCCGGAACTTCGGCGAGGACGACAAGCTGGTCCTCAAGTCGGGCGTGCTGGTGCTGCTGGCGCTCTTCGCCGTGGCCCTCGGCGTGCTGACGCTACGGATGCGGCGTACCGGATCGGCCGGCGTGCTGGCCTTCGGCGTCCTGGGCGCCGCCGCCGCGCCCAGCCCCGGAGACGCGCT
>NZ_JACBXC010001177.1 GCF_013870535.1 Streptomyces phytophilus
GCCTTCGTCAGCCCCACCTTCCTGGTGGTCCTGGTCGTCGTGATCGTCCCGATCCTCTGGACGGTCCTGCTGGCCTTCCAGGACGCCAAGCTCGTCGACATCCAGGGCATGGGGCTGTTCGGCAACTGGTCGCTGGAGAACTTCTCCGACGTCTTCGCCTCGGCCGGCTTCTGGTCCAGCCTCGTCACCACCCTCGTCTACACCGTCGGCGCCACCGCGGGATCCGTGCTGCTCGGCCTCGTCGCCGCCCTCGCTCTGCGCCGCCCGTTCCGCGGCCGCGGCCTGCTGCGCGGCTCGATGCTCCTGCCGTACGTCGCGCCCGTCGTCGCCGTCGCGTTCGTCTGGGAGGTGGCGCTGAGCCCGCAGTACGGCGTCGTCAACGAGTGGGGCCGGGAGGCGTTCGGCTGGGACGACCCGATCGCGTTCCTGTCCACCCGGCAGTACGAGGTGGGCCTGCTCGGCTGGCACTTCGACATACCCCTGGCGCTGCTCACCGTCATCGCCTTCGAGATATGGCGCTACTTCCCCTTCGCCTTCCTCTTCCTCCTCGCCCGGCTGCAGGCAGTGCCGGACACCCTGGAGGAGGCCGCGACCGTGGACGGCGCGACGGTCTCGCAGCGCTTCCGGCACGTGCTGCTGCCGCAGCTCATGCCCGTGATCGCGCTGCTGTGCGTGCTGCGCTTCATCATGACGTTCAACAAGTTCGACGACGTCTACCTGCTCACCGGCGGCGGCGCCGGCACCGACGTGGCCGCCGTGCGCGTCTACGACTTCCTCACCTCGCGCTTCGACGTGGGCGCCGCCGCGGCCCAGGCGCTCGTCCTGGCGCTCGTGCTGACGGTGCTGCTGGGCATCTACTTCAGGTTCTTCGCCAAGCGGGTCCAGGAGGAGGCGTGATGACGCGCGCGCAGTTCGAGGACCGCCTCTTCGGCACGCTCCGCTGGGTGGTGATCGCGTTCCTGGCGCTGATCACGCTGGTCCCCTTCTACTACATGGTCGTGCTGTCGCTGAAGCCGATCGACTCCCTGCTGGCCGACCCCGGTTCGATGTGGGTGTCGGCGAAGGAGCTGACGACCGCGACGTACCGGGACGTGCTCAAGCCCACCGAGGACGGCGGCCAGGGCTTCCTGAAGCTGATGCTCAACTCGGCGCTCGTCTCGCTGGGCACCGTGGTCCTCACGCTGGCCGCCGCCGTGCCCGGTTCGTACGCCGTCAGCAGGCTGAGGTTCTTCGGCAGCCGCCAGGTCAGCGCGATGTTCCTGGCCGTCTACCTCTTCCCCGCCACCCTCCTGGCCGTCCCGCTGTTCGTGATGTTCGCGCGGATGGGCCTGTCCGGCAGCCTCGTGGGCCTGGCGATCGTGTACGTGGCGCAGACCGTGCCAGTCTCCATCTACATGCTGAAGAACTACCTCGTCACCATCCCGGCCTCCATCGAGGAGGCGGCGGCGCTCGACGGCTGCAGCAGGCTGCAGACGCTGCGCAAGGTGGTGCTGCCGCTGGCCGCGCCCTCGCTGATGGCCACCGGGCTCTACGTCTTCATGATCGCCTGGAACGAGTTCCTCTTCGCCCTGCTCTTCCTCGCCGCCGACCCGGAGAGCTGGACCGTCTCGCTGGGCCTGGCACAGCTCTCCAACGGCATCGAGGTCTCCAAGACCGTGCTCATGGCCGGTTCCGTGATCCTGACCATCCCCGTGGTACTGCTGTTCTTCGCCGCGGAACGGCTGCTCACCGAGGGCCTGACCAGCGGCGCGGACAAGAGCTGAGCGGAGAGGGACGTATGCGCAACCAGGCCAGCGCGGGGCAGTTGCTCCAGCTCATCCGCACCGGCGAGGCCACCACCCGGGCCGCGCTGCAGGGCGCCACCGGGCTG
>NZ_JACBXC010001178.1 GCF_013870535.1 Streptomyces phytophilus
CTGGGACGCGTACGGCAGGCGGCTCAGCGGCGAGCACACCATGTACGCGCTGCTGCAGCCCCCGGTCTCGTACGGCAAGTGGGCGGTCGCCGCCGTGTGCTTCGCCGCCGCCGTGGCCGCCGCCAAGCGCGCCCCGCTGTCCCGCCCGCTCGGCATGACCGCCGGCGCACTCGTCCTCGGCTGGGGGGCGGCCGACACCTCCGTGTACCTCAAGCACGAGGTCTTCGAGCACTTCGGCACCCTGAGCACGGAACACCAACTGCAGGCCGGCACGGGAATCGGACTGCTGCTCGCCGGCTTCGTCATCCTGTTCGCGCTCGCGGGGCGCGGGGAGCGCGACCCCATGGCAGAGCCGCTCTCCCGCTGGCAGGAACCCTCCTCGCCACCTCCCTGGTGACCGCCGGGCGCCGCCCGCGGCGCCCTTTCCGGCGGCTCTGCCGCCGCCCCCCGGCGGCCTTTTGCGTGCGACCCCTCCATGCGCCGGTGCGCCGAACGATGCACGGGCACCGATAGTTATGATGCGTGCGCGCGACGGGCATGCATCACGTGGCCCGTCAGATGACCCGACCGCAGGTCCCGGGAGGTGAGCCGCTGTGGCTCTGTCGATCTCGCTAGTGCTGCTGCTCGCGATCGTCGTCTTCTTACTCGTCAAGAAGAGTGGCCTGAAGGGCGGGCATGCAGTCGTCTGCATCCTGCTCGGCTTCTACCTCGCCAGCTCGTCCATGGCGCCGACCATCGACGACGTGACACAGAACGTCGCGGGGATGATCGAGAGCATCAAGTTCTGACCCCCGGGGGACCCGCCGTCCACTCGTCTAGGCTTCCTCCATGAGCAGGGAGCTTCCGACGCGCAGGCTGCTGCTGGTGCATGCGCATCCGGACGACGAGACGATCACCACCGGCGCCACCATGGCGCGGTACGCCGCCGAGGGCGCCCTCGTCACCCTGGTGACGTGTACCCGGGGCGAGGAGGGCGAGATCATTCCGCCGGCCCTCGCCCACCTGGGACCCGAGCGGGACGACGGGCTCGGCGCCCACCGGGCCGGCGAACTCGCCGCCGCCATGCGGGAGCTGGGCGTCACCGACCACCGCTTCCTCGGCGGCCCGGGGCGGTTCCGCGACTCGGGGATGAGCGGCCTCGACCGGAACGGACGCCCAGGGACATTCTGGTCCGCCGGCGTCGACGAGGCGGCCGCGCTGCTGGTGCCGGTGATCCGCGAGGTACGCCCCCAGGTGCTGGTCACGTACGACCCCCGCGGCGGGTACGGCCACCCCGACCACATCCAGGCCCACCGCGTCGCGACGCGCGCCGCCGTGCTGGCCGCGGACGCCGCGTACGAGCCGGCCGAAGCCAGTGCCCCGGAGCCGTGGGCGGTGGCCCGTATCTACTGGACCTGCGTCGCGCGCACCGCGGCGGAGAAGGGCCTCGCCGAACTGGCCGCGGCGGGCCACCCCTTTCCGGGCACGGCGACCGTGGCCGACCTGCCGGGCGTGGTCGACGACGGCGAGGTCACGGCGGCCGTGGCCGGGGGCGCGTACGCAGCGCCCAAGGCGCGGGCGATGGCGGCGCACGCGACGCAGATCACCGTGGCCGACGGCTCTTTCGCGCTCTCCAACGGGCTGGGCCAGCCGATCCTGACCACCGAGCAGTTCCGGCTCGCCGGCGGCGCGGACGCCGCGCGGCGCGATCCGGGCGCGGTGGAGACCGACTTGTTCGCGGAGGTGGCGGCGTGAGCGCCAAGAAGCGGGCCGTACGCCCCGACTCGGCCGCCGGCGGCGGAAACCGGGGCAATGCAGGCGCAAGCCGCGCACGTGCGAACGGCAGCGGCACGGGCGGCACGGGCGCGGGAACTGCTCGTGACGCGGGCA
>NZ_JACBXC010001179.1 GCF_013870535.1 Streptomyces phytophilus
CGCGGCCACCAGCGCGACGCCCAGCCCCGCCAGCGACGCCCGCCGCGTACCCGCCTCCCGCAGCGACGGCAGCACCAGCGCCAGCAGCACCGCGGGGAACGCCGCGTCCAGTCCGAAGGCGTCCGTGTCGCTCACCGCCGTACCGCCCAGCGCGCCGAGCACCACGCCCGCGTTCCAGCAGACGAACAGCCCGATGCCGCACGCCCAGTACGCCGCCCGCCGCCGCTCCGGCTCGCGCTGGGCCAGCGCGAACGCCACGGTCTCGTCGATCATCAGATGGCTGCCGGCGAACCGCCGCAGCCGCCCGCCGCCCAGCGCGTCGCCCACGGTGAAGCCGAACGGCACGTGCCGCGCGTTCACCAGCAGCCCCGCGGCCACGGCCGCCAGCGCCGTGCCGCCGGAGGCGACGATGCCGACGAACATGAACTGCGCCGCCCCCGCGAAGACCACCACGGACAGCAGCACCGGCAGCCACAGAGGCAGCCCCTCACTGACCGCGATGGCCCCGAACGAGACGCCGACCAGGGTGTCCGCGGCGCAGACCAGCGCGATGTCGCGGGCGAGGTCGCCGCGCAGGGTTCGCCATATCGAACGCATGGATGCCATGCTGAACATCCGCTAGTCTGTTCGTCAAGCCGAATAAACGACCGACAGAGCGAACACCCCGGGGACGAACGGAGCGTGTCATGGTGCCGAGCGGCGGAGCCCCCCTCGATGCCATCGCCGCGTCGCTCCAGCGCGAGCGCCGCCGCACGGGGCTGACGCTGACGGAGCTGGCCCGCCGCGCGGGCATCGCCAAGTCGACGCTCTCCCAACTGGAGTCCGGCACCGGCAACCCGAGCGTGGAGACCCTCTGGGCCCTCAGCGTCGCGCTCGACGTCCCCTTCTCCCGGCTCGTCGAGCCGCCCCGCCCCCGCGTGCAGGTCATCCGCCGCGGCGAGGGCCCGTCCGTGCCGTCCGAGCACGCCGACTACGCCGCGACGCTGCTGGCCTCCTCCCCCGCCCACGCGCGCCGCGACATCTACCTCGTCACCGTCCAGCCCGGCACCCCCCGCCGCTCGGACCCGCACTCCCCCGGGGTCGTCGAGCACGTGATAGTCAGCACCGGGCGCGCGCGCGTGGGGGTGGCGGAGGAGCCGGTCGACCTCGCCCCTGGCGACTACGCCTCCTACCCCGCCGACGTCCCGCACGTCTTCGAGGCCCTCTCACCGGACACGGTCGCCGTCCTCGTCTCCGAGCACGACTGAGTCCCGGAGCAAGGCTGAGTCCCGGAGCACGACCAAGTTCCCGTGAGCACCACCGGCCGCGCGGCCCGCACCCCGCCCGCGCCCCCGCCCGTCGCTACGCCGGAGCCAGGTAGCCGTGCGCCAGCAGCCAGGTCACGTTCAGCCGCTGCCCGTCGCCCGGGTCGAGGAACACCGGGTCCAGCTTGATCTGCTCGCCCCCGCCGGGCTGCTCGAACCACGGCGCGACCGCGCCCTGCCAGACCCAGAACGGCTTGGTGACCTGGTACACGCGGTAGTCGCAGGGGGCGTCGGGGTCGCGGGTGTTGAGGTTCTGCGGGGGCAGTGCGCGCTCGGCGTAGCGGTCGCCCGCGGGGGCGAGGTAGCCGCCGTACTCCGAGCCGAAGCGGTCGAGCAGCTGCCCGGACTCCAGCCGCGTCGCCTCCCGGTCGACGGTGCCGTTGACCTCGGCGAAGCCGTCGTTCGGCGGGTACTTCCAGGTGCCGCCGTCGGCCGGGCCCGTCCAGTACTTCTCCAGGAACGCGGCGGGCGTGAGCGAACCGGTCGGCCGCCACCCCTGGAGCAGCGGGCCGACCCGCGGCTCCCACCGCCCCGGCAGGTGCTCGGGACCCAGCCGGACGTCG
>NZ_JACBXC010000118.1 GCF_013870535.1 Streptomyces phytophilus
TTCTCGACGGCCGCCGCGGCGGCCGGTCCGGCAGTCGTCTCGCCGGGCGTCCCGGCGCCCGTCTCGCCGGGCGTCCCGGCCGTCGCCTCGGCGGCCCCTTCAGCCTGCGCGCCCTGCGGCGCTCCCGCCAGGTGGTCGCGTACGAGCCCGCGCAGCACGTCGGCGACCGCGTACGGCGCCTCGATGGGCGTCATGTGCCCCAGCCCGTCCAGCTCGGTGAACCCCGCGCTCTCGGGCAGCAGCTCCTCGATCTTCCGCGCCAGCCGCACCGGCGTGAGCCGGTCGGCGCTGCCGTGCACCACCGCGGCCGGCACCGGCATCCGGGCCACCTCCGCGTCCAGGTCGAGCGTCGCCAGCACCCGCCCCCACACGCCGCGCGCCTTGCGCGGGGTGGCGAAGACGATACGGGCGCTCGCCTCGATCTGCGCCGGGGTGGCGCCCCGGCCCAGGATCGCCGGGCCCAGCACCTTCTTCGACAGCGGCGTCACCGGCCCCATCGGCAGCCGCGAGACCAGCAGCGCGCGCTGCACCGCGGAGCGCAGCGCCCTGGCCCGCAGCGGCACCACCCGCGACTCGGGCACCAGTTGCGCGCTGCCCGTGCTGCACAGCAGCACGGCGGCGGCCCGCTCGCGCAGGTACGGGCGCCCCGCGGCGGCCATCAGCGTCATGCCGCCCATCGAGTGGCCGCCGATCACGGCCTTCTCGCCGGGCGCCAGCACCGCGTCGAGCACGGCACCGAGGTCGTCGGCGAGGGTGGCGGTGCGGTACGAGCCGTAGTTGCCCTCGGGGCTGCGGCCGTGGCCCCGCTGGTCGTACGCGATGACGCGGTGATCGGGTGCGAGCTGCCGGACCACCGGTGCCCAGAAGGCGGTCGAGCAGCACCAGCCGTGCGCGAGGACGACCGCCGGGGCGTCCTTCGGGCCGTGCTCCTCGACGTACAGCGGGGTGCCGTCGGCGGAGGCGGCGGTCAGCTCGCGCCGCGGGACGGGCGGGGCGTACGGGCCGGAGGTGACGTGCATGAGCCGGGTCATCGGACGGCCCCCTCGCCCCGGCGCGCGCCGGCGGACTCCGGGGCGCTTCCGCTTGTACGCGGCGCGCCCTCCACGGTGCGCAACACCTCGTACTCCTCCGCGTGCACCTTCCTCGTCACCTTCCTGAACTCGCTCGTGGTGCCCGGCCACACGGTCGTGTTGCGCCCGTTGGCGTCCAGGTACCAGCTGTCGCAGCCGCCGGTGTTCCACACCGTGCGCTTCATCCGTTCCTGCACCCGCGCGTTCCAGTCCTTCACCGCCGCAGGCCGCGCGTCGAGCGCGACCCGGCCGCCGGGCCTGCCGAGGTGGTCGAGGCGGCGCACGAAGTCCGCCATGTAGTTCAGCTGCGCCTCGATGATGAGGATCATCGAGCTGTTGCCGAGGCCGGTGTTGGGGCCGATGACCGTCAGCAGGTTGGGGAACCCGGCCGCGCTGGCGCCGCGCAGGGCCTCCATCCCGCCGCTCCACGCCTCCGCGAGCGTGGTGCCGTCGCGGCCCTTGATGCGCTCGCCGATGGGCATGTCGGTCACGTGGAAGCCGGTGCCGAAGATGATCGCGTCGGCCTCGGTCTCGGTGCCGTCGGCGGCCACGAGGGTCGAGCCGCGCACCTCCTTCAGACCGGAGGCGACGACGTCGACGTTGGGCTGGGCGAGCGCCGGATAGTAGTCGTTGGACAGCAGGATCCGCTTGCAGCCGATGCGGTAGTCGGGTACGAGCTTGCGGCGCAGTCCGGGGTCCTTGATCGCCCGGCCCAGGTTCCGCTTGGCCAGACCCTCCACGAATCCCAGCTCGTCGGGGTGTTTGGTGAACGCCTGCACCTGAAGTTCGCGGATGCCCCACAGGATGCCCCGGCGCAGCTTCGTCGTGGCGGGTACGCGCGCGTGCAGCCACCGCTCCGGGGCGCTGATGGCGCGGTCCACGCGCGGCAGCACCCACGGCGGGGTGCGCTGGAAGACGGTGAGCCGGGAGACCTCGGGCTGGATGGACGGCACGATCTGGATGGCGGAGGCGCCGGTGCCGACCATGGCGACCCGCTTGCCGCCCAGCGGCACGCCGTGGTCCCAGCGCGCGGAGTGGAACACCTTGCCGGGGAACGTGTCGAGGCCGGGGATGTCCGGAATCTTGGGGTCGGACAGCGGGCCGGTGGCGGAGACGACGACGTCGGCGGTGAGTTCGGCGCGCGCGGTGTCGATCTCCCAGTGCAGCTCGTCGTCGTCCCAGCGGATGCTGCGTACCTCGTGGTCGAAGCGGATGTGCTGCCGTATGCCGAAGATGTCGGCGACCTGCTCCAGGTAGTCCCGGATGTGCTGCTGCCCGGAGAACGTGCGCGGCCACTCGGCGTTGGGCGCGAAGGAGAACGAGTACAGGTGCGAGGGGACGTCGCAGGCGCAGCCCGGATAGCTGTTGTCCCGCCAGGTGCCGCCGAGCGTGCTCGCCCGCTCCAGCACGACGAAGTCCGTGATCCCCTCCCGGCGCAGCCGTACGGCGGCGCCGAGGCCGCCGAATCCGGAGCCGATCACCGCCACCCTGACGTGTTCACGCGTCATCGCCGTCGTCCTCCCAGCCGTGGAGACTCGATTGCGCCAGCATTCACTGGCACGATGAGAGTAGGGCCTGTTCTTACCGATGGGTAGGGGGCCGGCGTGATCGGTTTCCGCCCGGGGGCCGGGTGTCGGCGGGAGGTTCTACCCTGGTGGTCCGGGCGTACGGCACGGACCTGCGGGGACGGCGGAGGAGACAGACGGTGGGACGCGAATTCCGGACGGAGGAGCTGGCCGAGCGCGCCGGCATCACCGTTCGCACCCTGCGCTTCTACCGCGAGCGCAAGCTCCTCCAACCGCCGCGCCGCGAGGGCCGGATCGCCTGGTACGGGGACGGGCACCTGTCCCGGCTGCGGACGATCGCCGCGCTACTGGACCGCGGCCACACCCTGGGCGGCATCGCGGAGTTGATCTCCGCCTTCGAGAGCGGCCGGGACGTACGCGGCGCCGCCGAGCTGCTCGGCCTGGAGGAGACGCTGACCAAGCCCTGGTCGGAGGAGACCCCGGTGCGCATCACGCCGGAGGAGCTGGCCGACCGGTTCGCGGGCGAGGTCTCCTGGGAGAACCTCGCGAGGTCCATCGACATGGGCTATGTCGCCGTGGAGGGCGAGGAGTTCATCCACGTCAGCAGGCGGCTGCTGGACGCCTCGTCGAAGCTGGTGGCCAGGGGCGTGCCGCTGGCAGCCGTGCTCGCCGCCGCCCGCGAGGTGCGCGCGCACGCGGACGACCTCGCCGAGCTGTTCACCGCGCTCATACGCGAGCACGTGCTGACCGACGTCATGGAGACGCCGGCGGGCGAGCTGAGCGGCGAGCAGGTGGAGCGGCTGACGGACGCGCTGGAGCAGCTGCGGCCGGTGTCGATGCAGGTGCTGGAGGCGGAGGTGGCCATGGCGATGGACCGGCGGGTGCGCAAGGAGTTCGAGGACTGGAAGCGCACGCGCGCCGGATCCACCGCCGAGGAGCCGGAGGACTGAACCGGCAGGACCGCGACCGGCGCACCGGCTTGGAGAGCACCGGCCTTCAGCGCACCGGCGGGACGTCCCCGGAGGTCAGGCCCGGGGCTCGGTCGCCGGCGCGGCGTGACCGGGCTCGGTCAGCCGGCGGTCACCGGGGCTCCGACAGCCACCAACGGGCCTTGTAGATCCCGCTGTCCGGGAGCGTGAACGCACCCTCCGGGTTGTGGGCCGACACCGTCGTCGTCCACCACGACTTGCCGAGGCCGGGCTCCGGCACGGTGGTGACCACCCGTCCGCTCCCCTGCACGTCGCTGACGGCCTTCACGCTGCGCCGGTTGATCTCCGCCGCACCGGCGTAGTCCTGGCGGAACTCGCGACCGGCGATGTCGTACTGGAACACGCCGTAGCCCGTGGTGATCCACAGCCGGCCGGGGCGGCCCGCGACCGCGCTGAGGTCGTGCCCGCTGGCCGAGAGGCCGTCGGGGTGCGGCAGGGCGACGGCGTCGACGAGGGTGAGCGTCGGCTCGGCGGGGGTGCCGCCGGCCTTCAGGGCGATCAGCTCGTCGTGGCCTATCGCCCACAGCACGCCGCGCCTGTTGTCCCACTGCAGCCCGTGCGCGTCGTCGAAGCGGTACTCGGCGTACGTGTCGGCGGCCGGCCCCTGCGAGGCGGCGTAGAGGCGGATGGTGTCGCCCGTGCTGCCGGCGACGGCGACGTTGCCGTCGGGGAGCAGTTCGATGCTGTGCGGGTTGACGGTGTCCGTACCGCCGGCGAGCGCGCCGGCCCAGTAGCGGCGCCCGGTGGGCACCTCGACGACGGCGGCGAAGCCGAACGAGGCGGTGGTGAGCAGGTACGTACGCCCCTTGCGGCGGCGGGCCTTGGCCTCGTCGACGTACGTCCAGCTGGCCTGCGGCACCAGGTCCGCGTACCTCTCGTCGCCCTCCGGCGAGAAGGCCCACCGGACGGCGTCCGGCGAGTCCCACGGCAGGCGCGAGTCGAGGATGAGGACGCGGCGCGACTTCTGGTCGGTGACGGCGACGGGCGGGTTGGGCTTTCCGCCGGCCGCGTGTGCGGCGGCGGCGGGAAGGGTGACGGCCGCGCCTGCGCCGAGCGCGGTGAGCAGGGCCGTACGACGGGTGGGTCTGCCGGTCATGGGCACTCCTGATCGGGTTGCTCTGATCAACATCATCCGCACAGTGCCACGCCGGGTGGCGGGAAGTAAGCCCTTGCGATGGCTGGTTGGTGAATTCTCCGGATCTGTCGCACCCGATGACCGCTGTCAGTGCCCGCCCGTACGATGGCAAACGTGACCAGACAAGACGTGGCGGACCCCGCCGCAGAAGAGCCGGTGGAGAAGCGCCTGGAGTCCCACCGCATCGAGCTGACCGGGTACTGCTATCGCATGCTCGGCTCCGCCTTCGAGGCGGAGGACGCGGTCCAGGAGACCATGGTGCGCGCCTGGAAGGGCTTCGAGCGCTTCGAGGGCCGCGCGTCGATGCGCTCGTGGTTGTACCGGATCGCCACGAATGTCTGCTTCGACATGCACGGCAGCCCGCAGCGCCGCGCCCGCCCGATGGACCTGTCGTCCCCCGGCGCGGCGACCACGCCCCCGGAGGCCGCCCTCGGCGGTGCCCTCCCCGAGGCCACGTGGCTGGAGCCGATGCCCGACACGAAGGTGCTCCCCGAGGGCGGGGACCCCGCCGAGGTCGCGGCCCAGCGTGACTCCGTGCGCCTCGCCTTCGTCGCCGCGCTGCAGCACCTGCCGCCCCGCCAGCGCGTGGTGCTGATCCTGCGGGACGTGCTCGCCTGGAAGGCGAGCGAGGTCGCGGACCTGCTGGAGACCTCCGTGGCCTCGGTGAACAGCGCGCTGCAGCGCGCCCGCGCCACCCTGGCCACCGAGCCCCCGGCCGACAGCGAGCCGGCCAAGCCGCTGGACGCGGACCAGCAGCGCTTCCTTGAGCGCTATGTGGACGCCTTCGAGCGGTACGACCTGGATGCGCTCACCGCGCTGATGCGCGAGGACGTCATCCTCTCCATGCCCCCGCTGCCGCTGTGGCTGCAGGGCCCGGAGGACGTGCGCACCTGGTTCCTCGGCACCGGCGCGGTCTGCCGCGGCTCCCGCCTGGTCGCCTGCTCGGCGAACGGCATGCCGGCCTTCGCGCAGTACCACCCGGACCCCGAGAGCGGCCGGCACCGCGGCTGGGCGATCCAGGTCCTGGAGATCGAGGACGGCAAGGTCACGGGGCTGAACAGCTTCCTGAGCGCCGAGCGGCTGTTCCCGCTCTTCGGCCTGCCCCTGGTGCTGGAGGACTGAGCGGGCGCCCCACAGAACCCGGCGGCGCGACCCCCGGGTCGCGCCAGGCGCCGGCCCGCTCCGGCACGTCCGCTGCGAGCCGATCACTACGGTCCCGTTCACCGTGTGCCCGGTTCGCTGCGGCACGCCCACCGCGGACCCCGGTCACTGCCCGCTTCGGCTCGTCCGCCGAGGCCCGGTGCGGCGCGGCCCAGTCCGCTATGGCCCGTCCGGCGAGGACTCCGCGCGGGTCTGGAGCAGCGTGCGTTCCTGCGCGTTGCGCGTCAGGTCCGCCGCGCGCGCGAACTCCTCCCGCGCCTCCGCCGTCCGCCCCAGCCGCCGCAGCAGGTCGCCGCGGACGCTCGGCAGCAGGTGGTAGTCCTTCAGCGCCGGCTCGTCCGCGAGCCCGTCGACGATCCGCAGCGCGTCCTCGGGCCCGTACGCCATGGACACCGCCACCGCCCGGTTCAGCTCCACCACCGGCGACGGCGCCACCCGCGCCAGCGCCTCGTACAGCCGGACGATCTGCCCCCAGTCCGTGTCCGCCGCCCGCGGCGCCCGCGCGTGGCAGGCCGCGATCGCCGCCTGCAGCATGTACGGCCCCGGCCCCTGCGCCCCGGCCGCGACCAGCGACTGCGCCCGCGCCAGCGCCGCGAACCCGCGGCGGATCAGCAGTTGGTCCCACCGCCCGCGGTTCTGCTCCAGCAGCAGCACCGGTTCGCCGTCCGGCCCCGTGCGCGCCCCCGCCCGCGACGCCTGGATCTCCAGCAGCGCCGCCAGCCCGTGCACCTCCGGCTCCTTCGGCATCAGCCCGGCCAGCACCCGCGCCAGCCGCAGCGCGTCCTCGCAGAGCCCCGGGCGCATCCAGTCGTCGCCCGCGGTCGCCGAGTAGCCCTCGTTGAAGACGAGGTAGATGACCTCCAGCACCGACGCCAGGCGCTCCGCCCGCTCCGGCCCCTGGGGCTGCTCGAACGGCACCTCCGCCTTCGCCAGCGTCCGCTTGGCCCGTACGATGCGCTGCGCCACCGTCGGCTCCGTGACGAGGAACGCCCGCGCGATCTCGTCCGTGGTGAGCCCGCCCAGCAGCCGCAGCGTGAGCGCCACCCGCGCGGGTGTGGACAGCACCGGGTGGCAGGCCGTGAACACCAGACGCAGCAGGTCGTCCTCGATGTCGTCGTCGAGGACGGCGGCGAGCTGCGCCTCGCCCTCCGGGCGGCGGCTCTCCAGGTCGTGGCCGATCTCCGCCAGCTTGCGCGCGTAGCGCTCCTTGCGGCGTACCAGGTCGATGGCCCGCCGCCGGGCGGTGGCCATGAGCCATGCGCCGGGGTTGTCGGGCACGCCCGACTCGGGCCACTGCTCCAGGGCGGCGACCAGCGCGTCCTGCGCCAGTTCCTCCGCCACGCCGATGTCGCGCACGATACGGGCCACGCCCGCGATGATCCGCGCGGACTCGATCCGCCAGACCGCGGCCACGGCGCGATCGGTGGCCCCCCGCGCGGCGGCGGGCGGCGGCCCGGGTGCGTCCTCCCGCCGGGCGCGGGCGTCCTGCGAAGCCGTCACAGCCCCACATCAGAACAGCCCGCCCCGGCCGAAGGCAACTCGCAACGGCCCTGACCTGGGCCGTCACCCGCCGCTAGCCCTCCATGATCTCCCGCAGCTCGACGGTGATGACCCACTCCTCACCGTGCACCCTCAGGAAGCGGTTGGCCCACTCCAGGGCTTCTTCCTTGGACTTGACCTGGGCGATCAGATAGCCGCCGACCAGTTCCTTGGACTCGGTGAACGGACCGTCGACCACGGACAGCTTCCCCCGGTCGGAGGTGACCCGCACGGCCTCCTCGTTGGGCTTCAGCCCGGCGGTGTCGAGCAGCACGCCGGACTTGGTCATCTCCTCCAGGAGCTTGCCCATCTCGTCCATGATCTCCTGGCTGGGCATCCCGTCCTTGGGGCTGCGCTCCAGGTCCGGCTCGATCAGCATCATGTAGCGCATCGCGCGTCTCCTCGTTCTCGTCGCGGGCGGCCGAGTGCCGTCCTTCTGCCCATGCGTCGAACGACACCCTGCCGGATCGACACCCGCCCGGATTTTTTTTCCGCGGCCTCAGCGCGCCACGAACTCGACCCGGAACATCCGGGGCCAGTACTTGCCCGTGAGCAGGAACTCCTCGCCGCCGGGGAGCGCGGCGATCCCGTTGAGCTGGAGCGCCCCGTTCCGCAGTTCGGCGGGCCGGAGCAGCCCGGAGGCGTCGATGTCGGCGGTGACGGAGCCGGTGTCCGGGTCGATACGGACGACGGTGTCGGTCTGGTAGACGTTCGCGTAGACGCTGCCGTCGGGGGTGCACTCCAGCTCGTTGAGCTGGTCGACGGGGACGCCGTCGCGGGTGACGTCCACGTGGCCGGTGGGCTCGAACGTCCGGGGGTCGCGGAACGTGAGCCGGGAGGTGCCGTCGCTCATGACGAGCCGGCCGCCGGTGCCGCCGTCGGTGCGGTCCTGGCACAGGCCCCAGCCCTCGCCCTCGTAGCGGACGCGGCGCAGTTCCTTCAGGGTGTCCGCGTCGCGTTCGATGGCGATGCCGTTCTGCCAGGTGAGCTGCCAGAGCCGGGGGCCGACGAGCGTCAGGCCCTCGCCGAAGAGCGGGGCGGGCAGGTCGCGGCGGACGGTGGGTTCTGCGCCGGCGGGGCCGCGGCGTACGGAGGAGCTGCCCTCCAGGCCGGTGCCCTCGTAGAGGACGTCGCCGCGCAGCTCCAGGCCCTGCGTGAACGCCTCGGGATCATGCGGCAGGCGCTCCAGCACCCGTACCCGCAGCTCCTGAACACCCTGGTCCGTGGGTACTGGGCTCGGGCCTCCCCCGCCGGCTGCGCCCTCACTGGCAGAGGTACCCCGATTGGCCGCCGCCTCGGGATCCCCCGTCGAACACGCGGCCAGCGCCACGGCGAGGAGGGCGGAGGCGGTCACGGCGAGGCGGCGCATGGGGCCACCTTGGCACAGTCACCGCACAGCACGGGGGCGGGGCGGCTTCGGCGTCGTCGGCGGCGGTCGCCGGGTCCGCGGGGGCGGGGGCGCCGGCGGGCTCCGCCGCGCCGGCTGCCGTTGCCCGGCGGGGGCCGGGCAGGCCGGCTAAGCGGGAGCAGCAGGCGTGGTACGGCGACAGCGCGGCGCCGCCGGAGGCGGCGGCAGCGGCGACGATGAGCGCCGCCACCGCGGGAGACGGGCCCGCGGAGGCGGCGTTCTCCGGCGCCGGGACCCGGGGTGCAGGGGTCTCGGGCGCCGGGGCTCGGGGGGCGGGAGTCCCGGACGTACGGGGCTCGGTGCCCAGGGTCTCGACCTGGCCGGCGTCGGCGTGGACGGCTTCGGGCACACCGGTCGCGGACACACCGGTCCCGGACACACCTGCCCCGGCCACACCCGCGTGGGGCGCATCCGTCCCCGCCGGATCCGTCCCGG
>NZ_JACBXC010001180.1 GCF_013870535.1 Streptomyces phytophilus
CGAGGCCAGCAGGGCGACCTCCTCCCGGCGCGGGCGGGCCCTCAAGCCGGCCGGTTCCGCCGCCTCCCGCCGCCCGCCGGTTTCGCCCTCCTCAGTCCTCCTGCGCCAGGTGGGCCGCGAAGAAGGCGGTGAGCCGGGCGACTGCCGGGGTGACGTGCTCGTCCTTGTCGTAGAGGGAGACGTGGGTGCCGCCCTCCACGACGAAGAGTTCCTTCGGCTCGGCCGCCCTCTCGACGGCTTCGCGGCTGAAGTACGCCGTGTTCGCCCCGGAACCGATGATCATCAGGAGCGGGCGGGGCGAGAGGAGGCGGATCAGGGCGTACGAGTCGTACTGGACCAGCGTGTCGAGGCTGCGTACCGGCCACGGCAGGACCGCGCGCGGGTGGTGGCCGCGCGGGGTGCGGTAGTACTCGTACGTCTCGGCGTCCACGGCCTCCGTGATCCATTCCTGCCGGGGTATGCCCTCGCCGCGCGCCTCCGCGGTGCGTGCGGCGTTCGCGAGCCCGAGCACCGAGCGCAGCCTCCGCGGGTCCCGCGTACGGTCCGGGCCCAGGCCGTCGCGCATCACCGACCCCATGTCCGTCGCGCTGACCGTGGCGACGGCCCTGATGCGCAGATCGGTCTGGGCCGCGTACGGCACGTAGCCGCCCGCGGCGCAGATGCCCAGCGCACCGATCCGGTCCGCGTCGATCCCGTCGCGCGCGGCCAGGAAGCTCACGGCGGACTTGATGTCCTCGGCGCGCTGGAAGGGGTCCTCCAGGCCGCGGGGCTCGCCTTCGCTCTCGCCCTGGTACGCCGCGTCGAAGACCAGCGCGGCGAAGCCTTCGCGGGCCAGGCGCTCGGCGTAGACGCTCGCGGTCTGCTCCTTCACGCCCCCGCCCGGGTGGCCGACGACGACGGCCGGGAGCGGCCCGGCGGCGGGGGCGTCCGGCAGGAACAGGATGCCGGCGAGCGTGAGACTGCTGCTGGGGAAGCTGACGTCGGTCTTCATGCCCCCGACGGTCGCAGGTGCCGTACGCCGGGATAAGGGGACGGAACCGGCCCCCTCACCGGCCCCGCCCGCGGTGCGAGACTTGCGCGCATGGGCAGCGAACTCGGTGACTTCCTCAAGGCCCGGCGCAGGGAGCTGACTCCCGCGGCGGCCGGGTTCGCCGGCGGCGGACGGCGGCGGGTCCCGGGCCTGCGCCGGGAGGAGGTCGCCCTGCTGGCCTCGATCAGCCCCGACTACTACACCCGCCTGGAACAGGGGCGCCGCCGGGCATCCGGGCCGGTGCTCGACGCCCTCGCACGCGCGCTGCGGCTCAGCGGGGACGAGCGCGCCTACCTCTTCGAGCTGTCGGGCAAGGACGCCGGCCGGCCGCGCCGGCCGCCCGCCCAGCGGGTCCAGCCGCAGCTGCGGCGCCTGCTCGACGACCTCACCCGCACCCCGGCCCTCGTCATCGGCAGGTGCACCGACATCCTGGCGTGGAACCCGCTCGCCGCCGCACTCTTCACCGACTTCGCGCGCCTTCCGCGGCACGAGCGCAACTTCGTACGCCTCGTCTTCTGCGACCCCGCGGTACGGGCCCTGTACACCGACTGGCACCGGGCGGCGCGCGCCTGCGTGGCGCAGTTGCGGATGGAGGCGGCCCGCGATCCGGCGGATCCGCGCCTGGCGGCGCTGGTGGGGGAGTTGTCGGTGCGGGACCCGGACTTCCGGGCCTGGTGGGGCGGCCACCGGGTGGCCGTACGGACCGCGGGCGCCAAGGCGCTGCGCCACCCGGCGGTCGGCGAACTCGTCCTCGACTGGTCCACCCTGACCGACACCGGCGATCCGGACCAGCAGCTCGTCACGCTCACCGCCGCACCCGGCACGTCCTCGCACGA
>NZ_JACBXC010001181.1 GCF_013870535.1 Streptomyces phytophilus
CGGAGCGGCTGTACGCCGTCGCCGCCGTCGCCGCCACCGGATACGCCCTGCTAGCCGTGCTGCTGTCGCTGCTGCGGGCCGCGCCCGAGCGCGTCGCGCTGCTGGCCCGGCTGCGCACCATGGGCTTCAGCCGGCGGCACGGGCGGCGGCTGCTGGTCCTGGAGGCGATGCCGCAGCTGGTGGCGGCCGGCCTGGTCGGCGCACTGGCCGGGCTGGTCACCGTACGGCTGCTGGGGCCCGGCATCGATCTGAGCGCGCTCGCACTCGGCGAGGAGAGCCCCGACCTCCTCGGCCCCGGCGGCGCGGAGCTGCACGCGGACCCGCTGGCGCTGGCGCTGCCGTCGGTGGCGGTGCCCGGGCTGGCGCTGGCGGCGGTGCTGGTGCAGGCGTGGTGGGGCGGCAGACAGCGGGCCGTACGGGAACTGCGGGCAGGGGACAGGGAGTGAGATGGCCCAGACGCGAGAGGGCACGGGCGGTATGACGAGCGGCACGACTCTGGAGGACCTGGAGCGGCGGGCGGCGGAGCAGCGCGCCAAGCCGGCATACGGACACGACGCGCTGATCTCCTGCGACCAGCTCGTACGCATCTTCCGCACCGACGGCGTGGAGGTGCAGGCGCTGCAAGGGCTCGACCTGCTGGTCGCCGAGGGCGAGTTGCTGGCCCTCGTCGGCGCCTCCGGCAGCGGCAAGTCGACCCTGCTCGGCATCCTCGCCGGCCTCGACGTCCCCACCGCGGGCACCGCCACGGTCGCGGACTTCGACCTGCTGGCGATGGACGCGCGGGCACGGCTGCGCTACCGCCGGGAGGTCGTCGGCTTCGTCTGGCAGCAGACCGCGCGCAACCTCCTGCCGTACCTGACCGCCGTGCAGAACGTCGTGCTGCCGATGCAGCTCAGCGAGGGCGGCGGCGGCCGGCACGCCCGCCGCCGCCGGGTGGCGTTCGCCGAGGACCTCCTGGGCCTCCTGGGCCTCGCCCACTGCCGTGACCGCCGCCCGCAGCAGCTGTCCGGCGGCGAACAGCAGCGCGCGGCGATCGCCGTGGCGCTGGCCAACTCCCCCGCGGTGATCCTGGCGGACGAGCCGACGGGCGAACTGGACTCGGCGACGGCGGAACAGATCTTCGCCGCCTTCCGCACGGCGAACGAGGAACTGGGCACGACGATCGTCATCGTCACCCACGACCAGGCGGTGGCCACGCAGGTCCGCCGCACGGTCGCGATCCGCGACGGCCGGATGGCGTCGGAGGTGGTACGCCGCACGGAGGTCGACGCGAGCGGGCAGGAGCGGGTGGTGGCCCGCGAGTACGCGGCGGTCGACCGCACGGGCCGCCTCCAACTGCCGCAGCAGTACACGGAGTCCCTGGACATCCGCGACAGGGTGGTCCTGGACCTGGAGGAGGACCACATCCGGGTAACCCCGGACCGGGAGAACAGAAAGTAGCCCAAGCCCGGAGCCGGGGCCCGCCAGGGCCGGGGCCCGCCAGGGGCCTGCGGCGCCGGCGGGGGCGCCCCGGTCTCCGGTCGTGTTCGGCCGTACCGGACGCCCCCCGCAGGGGGTCAGACCGGGGTGACGCCCAGGCGGCCCAGGCCGCCCCCGCGGCGTAGCGCCACCGAGCCGTACGGGGTGCGCAGGCGGAGCCAGTTGCCCGCGGCGAGCAGCGCCGGATCCGCGGCGTCCGCGGCCGGGGGCAGCAGGCCGAAGATGCGGGCCGCGTGGGCGGCGCGCAGCGGGAGCGGGGTGTCGGCCAGCGTGCGGCTCCAGATGTCGCCGCCTATGCGGTCCACCTCCGTGCGCGTCCGCTTCTCCTCCGGCAGCGCCTCCACCCGGGCCTTGAACTCCGCGACCGCCGCCGCCACCGCGACGTGC
>NZ_JACBXC010001182.1 GCF_013870535.1 Streptomyces phytophilus
AGGTCCAGGAACGGCTTCGGCGGCAGGGCCTCCGGGCCGAGGACGCCCGCGGCGGTCCACCCGCCGGTGGCCAGCAGCTCCAGGGCGACCACCGGGTTGACGGCCGTCTGCCAGACGACGGCCTGGACGCCGTCGAGTGCCATCGTCTCCTCGTTGTCCGCCACGTGGTAGAGGTACACCTCCCGCGGCCCGCCGTCCTTCGTGCCGCGTACCCACGTCCCGGCGCACGTCCTGCCGCGCATCCGGTCGCCGAGCCCCGCCGGGTCCGGGAGGCACGCGGCGACCACGTCGCGCGGCGAGACCTTCGCGTCGCCGACGGCGACGGGTGCGGTGCGGTCCAGGCCCAGCTTGTGCAGGGTCTTCAGGACGTCGATGAACTCCTCCCCCAGCCCGTACTTGAAGGTGACCCGGCGCGCGTCGATCCAGCGCGGCACGAGAAGCACCTCCTCGTGCTCGACGTTGACGCACTCCACCGGGCCGATGCCGGCCGGGAAGTCGAAGACCTCCGGCTCGCTGAAGGGCTCGGTGGTGTGCCAGCGGCCGGCGTCCCAGACCACCGGCGGGTTGAGGCACTCCTCGATCGTCGTCCAGATGGAGAACGAGGGCGCGAAGCCGTAGCCGTCCACGGTGAGGTCCGCGCCGTCGCGTACGCCGATCTCGTCGACGGTGTCGAAGAGTTCGTCGGCGGCGTAGCGGGCGAAGACGTCGGAGAGGCCGGGCTCGACGCCCATGCCGACGAGCGCGAGGCGGCCGGAGGTGGCCCACCGGTCGGCGGCGGCGAACTGCTGGTCGCCGAGCTTCACGCCGCACTCCTCGTACGGGCGGACGGGATGCGGGCGGGACAGGGACATCGCCATGTCGACATAGGTGGCCGCCCGCTCGTACGCGGCCTCGAAGAGCGGCATGACGAAACGCGGGTCGGTGGCGTTGAGGAGCACGTCGCAGCGGTGGGTACGCAGCAGGGCGGCCACCGCCGTACGGTCCGCCGCGTCCACCCGGGCGGCGGTGAACCGGGCGCCGGCCGGACCCGGGTGGGCGGCCCGTACGAAGGAGACCGCGGCTTCGGCGCGGCCGGGGTCGCGGTCGGCGACGACCATCGCCTCGAAGAAGTCGCGGCGCGCCGCGATGCGGGTGATCGCCGTGCCGACGCCGCCCGCGCCCACCAGCAAGATGCGCATCTGCCCACTCCCTGCTCTCGTCAGCTGTCGAAGCCCATGCCCATCCGGTCCAGCGCCCTGAGCCACAGGTTCCGCCGCCCGCCGGCCGCGTCCGCCCGCGCCAGCGACCAGCGCGTCAGCCCGATGCCCGCCCACGCCAGCGGCTCCGGCGGGAACGGCAGCGGCTTGCTGCGCGCCATCCGCAGCCCGGTACGCTCCGTGCGCTCGCCCGCGAGCAGGTCGAGCATCACCTCGGCGCCGAAGCGGCTGGCGCCGACGCCGAGTCCGGTGTACCCGGCGGCGTACGCGACGCGGCCGGCGTGGGCCGTGCCGAAGAAGGCGGCGAAGCGGGAGCAGGTGTCGATGGCGCCGCCCCAGCGGTGGGTGAAGCGGACGTCGGCGAGCTGCGGGAAGCAGCGGTGGAAGTGGCGGGCGAGCTTCAGGTGGGTCTCGGGGCGCTGGTCGTACTCGGCCCGCACCCGGCCGCCGAAGTGGTGCACGGCGTCGTAGCCGCCCCACAGGATGCGGTGGTCGGCGGTGATGCGGAAGTAGTGGAACCGGTTGGCGCTGTCGGCGAGTCCCTGGCGGCGGTGCCAGCGCACGGCGTCGCGCTGGGCGGCGGTCAGCGGCTCCGTCATCAGCGCGTAGTCGTAGACGGGGGTCAGGTACGGGCGGACGCGGCGGACGAGGTGCGGGAAGGCGTTGGT
>NZ_JACBXC010001183.1 GCF_013870535.1 Streptomyces phytophilus
GGCCGGGGCGCGGGTGCCGGTGCTGGCGCTGGGGTCCAACGCGGCGCCGGGGCAGGTGCGCCACAAGCTGACGCGGCTGGGGCTGCCCGCCGTGGTGCCGGTCGCACCGGCCGTCGCCGGCGGGCTCGGCGTCGGCGTCTCGGGGCACATCAGCGGCCCGGGGTACGTCGCGGCGGCCCCGTACGCCGACGGAGCCTCCGAGTCGCGGCTGTGGGTCACGTGGCTGGACGAGGAGCAACTGCGCGCCGTGGACGGCACGGAGCTGCCGCACTACGGGCGGGCGCTGCTGCCGGCCGCGGAGTTCCCGGTGCGGCTGCCGACCGGGGAGCGGCTGCCGGGCGCGTACGTCTACTACAACGCCCGCGGCGTCCTGGCCGGCGCGCACGGCCGCCCGCTCCCCCACACCCGGGACCAACCCGCCCTCCTCGCCCGCCTCCTCGCCGCGTCGTCCCGGCTGCGGGACCTTTTGGGCCCGACACCGCGCGACTGGGTCGCCCGCGCGGGGGCCGACGCGGTGGTGCGGGAGGCGGGGACGCGGATCTTCCGCGAGGAGGGCTGGCTGCTGCCGGAGCGCGCCTTCGCCGCGTACGACGCGGGGGCGGGCGGGGGTTAGGAGCGCGCGGTCACTCGGCCGCGGGGGGCTCCGGGGCGGTGGAGTTGGCGATCGTCTCGTGGTGGCGGATGACCTCGGCGATGATGAAGTTGAGAAGTTTCTCCGCAAATGCCGGATCCAGCTTGGCGCTCTCCGCCAGCTCGCGGAGGCGGATGATCTGGCGGGCCTCGCGGGCGGGGTCGGCCGGGGGCAGGTGGTGCGTGGCCTTCAGCCGGCCGACCTGCTGGGTGCACTTGAAGCGTTCGGCGAGCATGTGCACGACGGCCGCGTCGATGTTGTCGATGCTGTCGCGGAGCCGGGCCAGCTCGGCCCGTACATCGGAGTCGGAGAGGCCGTCCATGGCCGACGGGGACGTGGAGTGGTCGGTCATCGGGCCACCGTAACAGGGGCGGGGCCGCTGTCAGTGCCGGCTGTTACCTTCCTGGGCATGGCAAACGTGCAGGCGGGGGCGGATCGGCGGGCGATGGCCGCGGCCGCGGTGACGGTGGTGCTGTGGGCGTCGGCGTTCGTCTCCATCCGGGACGCGGGCGAGCACTTCAGCCCCGGCGCGCTGGCGCTCGGCCGGCTGCTGGCGGGCTCCGCCGCGCTGGCGCTGATCCTCGCCGTGCGCCGCGAGGGGCCGCCGCCGCGGGCTGCGTGGCCGGGTATCGCCGTCTCCGGAGCGCTCTGGTTCGGGGTGTACATGGTGGCGCTCAACTGGGGCGAGCAGTTGGTCGACGCGGGCACGGCCGCCATGGTCGTCAACGTCGGGCCGATGCTCATAGCGGTGCTCAGCGGCTGGCTGCTGAAGGAGGGCTTCCCGCCGGCGCTGCTCGCCGGCCTGGCCGTGTCCTTCGCGGGCGCCGTGGTGGTGGGCATATCGATGTCCGACGGAGGCAGTTCCTCGCTCGGCGGGGTGCTGCTGTGCCTGCTGGCCGCCGCCACGTACGCGAGCGGGGTCGTCAGCCAGAAGCCGGCCCTGGCGCACGCCTCGCCGCTTCAGGTCACCGCCTACGGCTGCATGACGGGGGCGGTGCTGTGCCTGCCGTTCGCGGGGCAGTTGGCGGGGCAGCTCGGGGACGCGCCGCTGTCGGCGACGGCCAACGTGGTGTACCTCGGCATCTTCCCGACGGCGCTGGCCTTCACGACGTGGGCGTACGCGCTGGCGCGGACCACGGCGGGGAAGATGGGCGCCACGACGTACGCGGTGCCGGCGCTGGTGGTGCTGATGTCCTGGGCGGCGCTCGGCGAGGTGCCGGAGGCGGCGACG
>NZ_JACBXC010001184.1 GCF_013870535.1 Streptomyces phytophilus
GGCGGCCGACAGAGCCGCGGCCGAACTCGCCGCCCTGGAAACCGAACCCGGCTCCTGAGACGGGCGAAAGGGCACGTACAGGTGAGACGGCGTGCGGCGGGTCCGTCGGGACGAGGACCGCGGTCCACGGTGGTACGGGCGTCGCCGAGCGGGGCTGAACCCGTCCGTCCCCGGGTGTCACGCGTGGTCGTCGGGCGGTGTCTGGATGAGCACCAGATCGTCTGACCAAGGAGAGATCGTGACGGTGCGTGTTCCCAAGGCGAAGCTTCCCCGCGAGCTGGAGGAAGTCATGGCGGCGCAGTTCAGCGGTGTGCCCGAGCCGGTGGAGGTCCTGTTCAACCATCCCGGGCTGGCCGCCGCCAACCTGGAGTTCTCGGCGAAGGTGACCTCGTGGCGGGTCGTCGACGCGAGCCTGAAGTCGTTCGCGCACATGGCTGTCGCCGCGCTCGTCGGGTGCAGCTGGTGCCTGGACGTCGGCTACTTCCAGGCGCAGCACGAGGACCTGGACCTGGCGAAGGCCAGCCAGGTGCCGCGGTGGCGGGACTCGGAGGTGTTCTCGCCGCTGGAGCGGGAGGTGATGGCGTACGCGGAGGCGATGTCGGTCACGCCGACGACCGTCACCGACGAGCAGTCGGCGAGCCTGCTGGCGCAGCTGGGCCGCGCCGGTCTCGTGGAGCTGACCGTGTTCGTCGCGTACGCCAACATGTCGACACGGGCGAACACGGCGCACGGGATCACCTCGCAGGGCTTCTCGGAGTCGTGCGAAGTCCCGCTGGCCGGTCGTCCGGAAGCCGCCGGCCGGGCATGACGACGGCGCCCGACGACCCGTTCGTCACCCACCGCGGCCTGCTCTTCACCGTCGCCTACGAGATCCTCGGCTCGGCGGCGGACGCGGAGGACGTCCTCCAGGAGTCCTGGCTGCGGTGGGCCGGCGCCGACCGGTCGCGGGTGCGGGACGCGCGGGCGTACCTCGTGCGGACCGTCACCCGGCAGGCGCTCAACCGCCTGCGGACGCTGTCGCGCCGGCGCGAGGACTACGTCGGCGAGTGGCTGCCGGAGCCGCTGCTCACGACGCACGACGTCGCCGAGGACGTCGTGCTCGCCGAGAGCGTGTCGATGGCGATGCTCACCGTGCTGGAGACGCTCGGGCCCACGGAGCGCGCGGTGTTCGTGCTCCGCGAGGTCTTCGACGTGCCGTACGGCGAGATCGCCGGAGCCGTCGGCAAGCCGGCGGCGACCGTGCGGCAGATCGCCCGGCGGGCCCGCGGCCACGTGGCGGCCCGCCGCCCGCGGGTGCGCGTCAGCCGGTCCGAGCAGCAGGCCGTGGTGGCACGGTTCCTCGCCGCGCTGCACACGGGGGAGTTGGGGGAGCTGCTGGAGGTCATGGCCCCGGACGTGGTCATGGTCGCCGACGGCGGCGGGATCGTGACCACCGCGCTCTCCCCGATCCGCGGCGCCCGCCAGGTGGCCGAGGTGCTGGCGACCGTGAACCGGGCGGCGCTGGAGTCCGCCGTCGTCTGGCTGAACGGTGCCCCCGCGGCCCGGCTCGCGTTCGGCGGCGAACCGGGGGCGGTGAGCCTGGAGCTGGCCGACGGCAAGATCAGCCGCATCTACGTCGTACGCAACCCGCACAAGCTCACCCGCCTCGACCACCCCGCGGAACTCACCAGATGACACGGACACCGCGGCCGGACCTCGGCCGGACCTCGGCCGGACCTCGGCCGGACCGGGGTCGGCCCCGGGTCCGGCCGCGGTGTCCGGTTTCAGCGGGTCGAAGAAGGTGCGGCTTCTGGGTAAATGGGTGGGGCAGCCCGGCCATTGCGACGACAGGGGCACTCCATGGACTCCGGGAAAGCTCGCC
>NZ_JACBXC010001185.1 GCF_013870535.1 Streptomyces phytophilus
CGCGCTCGCCGGCGGCGACCGGATAGAGGCGCAGGCCGTCGCCCGCGTGGAAGGTGAAGGCGCCGGACTCGCTGATGCCCTCGGTGCAGCCGTCGAAGAGCGGGGCGTGCTCCTCCGTCAGGTAGCCGGAGCCGTACTCGGCGCTGGCCTCCTCGTCGGCGGTGAAGGCGAGCACGATGTCGCGGCGGGGGCGGACGCCGGCGCGCGCCCAGGCCCGTACGACCGCGAGGACCATCGCGTCCATGTTCTTCATGTCGATGGCGCCGCGGCCCCAGACGACGCCGTCGCGCACCTCGCCGGAGAACGGGTGGACGCTCCAGTCGGCGGGCTCGGCGGGCACCACGTCGAGGTGGCCGTGGACGAGCAGGGCGGGGGCGCCGGGGTCGGTGCCCTCGATGCGGGCCACGACGTTCGTCCGGTCGGGGGCCTTCTCCAGCAGGGCGGGCTCGATGCCGGCGCCGGCGAGCCGCTCCGCGACGTACTCTGCGGCCTGGCGCTCGACGCCGTCGCCGCCGCCGTGGTTGGTGGTGTCGATGCGGATCAGCTCGGAGGTGAAGCGCACCACCTCGTCCAGCGCGGCGCCGTCCGGGCCCGGGCCCTGCGCGACCGGGCCGGGTGCGGTCGGGTCAGCCATACTGCTCCTCCACGGCGGCCGAGACGAGCGTGGTGACCGCCTTGAAGCAGCGGATGCCCTCGTACATGGTCTCCGTCGTATACGCCACGCGCCGCTCACCGGCCGGCGCCACGCCCGGCACCACCGTGGCCGCACCGGCCAGATGCTCCGCGTCGAACTCCAGCTCCACCGTGAACGGGCCGCCGCGCACCGGCTCCGTCCGCACCGCGAGCGCCGCGGCGTCGGTGGCCGCCGCCCGGATGTCCGCCGCGGTACGGGCCGGGGTGCGGCACACCGCCGCGTACCGCGAGACGTAGTCCTTGACGGCGACGCCGGGGGCCGCGGGCGCGTACCCCTTGGCGTCCTCGACGGTCTTGTCGTCGCCCGTGACGAGGACCACGGGGACCCCGAACTCGGCGACCACGTGCGCGTTCAGCAGGCCCTCGCTGGCCCGCACGCCGTTGAGCCAGACGCCCGTGAGGGAGTTGGCGAGATAGGTGTGCGCGAGGACGCCCTCGGCGCCCGCGCCCGTGTGGTAACCCACGAAGGCGATGCCGTCGACGTCGCCGTGCTGGACGCCCTCGACCATGGACAGCGACTTGTGCCGCCCGGTGAGCATCTCGGCGCGGTCGTCGAGCCGCTCCAGCAGCAGATTGCGCATCGTCCAATGCGCCTCGTTGACCAGCACCTCGTCGGCGCCGCCGGCGAAGAAGCCCTCGATGGCGGCGTTGACGTCGGATGTGAACATCGGCCGGCAGCGCTCCCACTGCGGGCCGCCGGGAAGCACGTCGGCGGGCCACGTGACGCCGGTGGCCCCCTCCATGTCTGCGCTGATCAAGACCTTCATGCCGAGCCACGGTACGCGGTCGGACGAAGCGGTGAAACCCCTGTGGATACGTACAGAGGTCTAGACCTCATCAACTCCCCCGGAACGCCCCGCGACCAGCCATTTCACCGGCACTCCCGGCCCTGCGCCAGCCGGAGCAAGCGCCGTTGCGGCGACCGGGTGCACCACCCCCGGCGCCCGGACGGCAGGCCCTAGTCGCCGTGCCCGAGCAGGAGATCCCGCTCCGTGCGGCCGCCGCCCTCCACCCGCAGCACCGTGGCCACCGGCGGGTACCCCGCGGCGATGACGGTGTACTCGCCCGCCGACAGGTCGACGAAGCGGAACGCGCCGTCCGGGCCCGTGGTGCCGGTGTCCACGACGTTGCCGGCGGCGTCCAGCAGGGTGACCCGGGCGTCC
>NZ_JACBXC010001186.1 GCF_013870535.1 Streptomyces phytophilus
TTCGTTCGTGTCCTCACCATCCACCCCTCACACCGTTGCCTGCCGCTGCTGCCGACGACGCCGCCGCCCGCTTCCGGTTCCGTACGATCACGAACGCAACGCCCGCGCCGACGAGCAGCACGCCCCCCGCGATCCCGCCGGCGAGCGGCAGGACGGAGTCCGATGATTCCCCGTCCGCCCCCGCCCGCGCATCATCCTTCCCGCCGCCGTCTCCGTCGCCCTTGCCAGCGTCCCCGTCCGCGACGGCCGGCGCCCCGTGTCGCGGGCCGGACTTCTCCTCGCCCGGCACGTCGACGCGCAGTACGACGCCGATGGCCGTGTTCTCCGCGAACCGCGCGGCGTCGGGCCCCAGCGAGACCGACAGGTAGTACTCGCCGCCGCGGCGCACGGGCACGACCTCGGTGGCGGTCTCGTAGCGGTTCGTCCAGCTGACCGGCACCGTACCGAGGTCGGAGGCGACGGGTTCACCGTAGTACCGCTGGGTGCTTCTGAACGGGCCGTCGCCGACGAGGGCGCGGCCGGGCGTGTAGAGGTCG
Organism: Streptomyces phytophilus; assembly: GCF_013870535.1. Lineage (GTDB taxonomy): Bacteria > Actinomycetota > Actinomycetes > Streptomycetales > Streptomycetaceae > Streptomyces > Streptomyces phytophilus. The sequence goes on from NZ_JACBXC010001186.1 coordinate 537, forward strand.
GTGTCGGCGAAGCTGGAGACGCCGGCGGCGCCGTCGAGCGTGGGCTCGTTGGCGAACTCGACGCGGTAGCGGAGCTGCTGGCCCCAGCCGACGTCGACCTTGTAGAAGCGCATCTGCGCGGGCAGCAGTTCGTCGCGCCAGACGCCGGGGCCCAGGGCCTTCGCGTCGTTGAAGCCGGTGCCGCCGGTGATGTCCTCGGGCTCGGCGGTGGGCAGTTCGGCGCCCTCGTCGCCGGCCGGGCCGTAGTCGGTCTCGGACTGCGCGGGCGTGACGTCCGCGCCGAGCGGCTCCTCCTGGCCGAAGGCCAGCTCCAGCGGCCAGCGGGCCTGGTCCGAGGCGGTGTCGCTGGTGCGGTGGACGCTGAGCAGGTAGCGCCCGGCGGCGTCGCAGGGCTCGCCGCCCTCGGCGCTGGGGATGCGGCTGACGGCGTTGGTCAGCGGCTGCGCGCCCTCGTCCTGCTCGAAGCGGTCCCGCTGGGCGTCGCACCGGGTGTCGTAGTCGTCGGTGGCGTGCAGCTCCAGCTCGATGCCGTCCCCGTACGCGACGGGCACACCCGGCTGCGGCACGGCGGTGGCGCCGAAGTCGGCGGCGGACTCGGCATCCAGCTCGGCGGCGTACCACTTGGTCTCGCCGGCGCCGATGCTGTCGAGGTACTGGCCCGGCACGATGTCCGCGGCGCCCTTGCTGCTGAGCCCGCCCTCGACGGGATCGCCGCGGAATCGGTAGCCGTCGGCGGAGAGCCGGGCGGCGCGCTGGAGCTGCCGGGCGAGCGCGTCGGCGTCGGGTGCGTCGTAGTACGCGCCGTGGCCCTTCTCCGCGATGCACTTCAGCTCGTCGCGCGCCTTGCCGCCGACCTGGAAGCCGACCGTGTCGATGCGCAGGGCGCCGAAGGCGCCGCCGGTCTCGCCGAGTTGCTCCGCGACCTCGCAGGGGTCGGGGGTGCCGCAGCTGTCCTCGCCGTCCGAGACGAGGAGGATGGAGCGGTGGCCGAGGGCACCGGGCGGGCGCTCGGGGAGGTCCCGGGCGGCCTGCTGCAGTGAGTAGCCGATCGGGGTATCGCCCTTCGGCTTCACATCTGCTACGGCATCCTTGATGGCGCCCCGGTCCAACTCCTCGACGGGAACGGCGAGTCGGGTGTCCGTGCAACCGCTGGTGCGGTCGGCGCCGTAGACGCGCAGGCCGGTGGGATAGCGGTCGGGCAGGGCGTCGACGACGGTGCCGACGGCCTCGCGGGCGGACTCGATGCGGGTGGCACCGGAGCCGTCGTCGTCGGCCATGGAGCCGGAGGAGTCCAGCACCATGACCAGGCCGCCGCCG
>NZ_JACBXC010001187.1 GCF_013870535.1 Streptomyces phytophilus
CCCGGCCCGCAGCTCCCGCGGCCACGGCTCGGCGAGCGAGCGGCCCGGCAGCGCCTTCGTCACCAGCCACGTCACCCCGTCCGCGGCCCCGGCGTCGACCACCTCGGGCGCGGGCAGCCCCTGCGCGCGCAGCCAGCGGGTGCAGGCCGCCTCGTGCCGCAGATCGGCCCCGGGTTCCGGGTGCTCCCCGTCCGCCGCGGTCTTCACGAACAGGTCGCCGGGCCCGCTGAGCCGCCACACGCCGGCGCCCGACATGCCGTCGGCCACCGGCTTCCACTCGTACGCGGCGTACCGGGCGCGCAGTTCCGCAGTCAACGCTTCTCTTCGAAGACGCAGAACTCGTTGCCCTCGGGGTCGGCCATCACATGCCAGTCGATGTCGTCGCCGCGGCGGCGGAGCAGCCTCGCGCCCAGCGCCTCGAACTCCTCCGGGACGCCCCACACGTCGAGGTGCATCCGGTTCTTGACCGCCTTCTCCTCCGGGACCGGGTTGATCCAGATCAGCGGGCCGAGCCCGGCCGGGTCGTGGATGGGCACCGGCCACTCGGCCGGCCGCTGCCCGCCCGGGTCCTCCCGGCGGGCGTAGCCGATGGCGGTGCACCACCAGTCGGCGAGCGCCTGGTGGTCCCGGGCGTCCAGCGCGAGGTCCTTGAAGCGTGCGGGCATGGGCGCGATCCTAGCCGCGCCCATCGCCTGCGGGCATCCGATAAACCGCGTGCCCCGGCGCCCTCAGCGGTAGAGCAGGTAGCGACGCCGGCGGCGGGTGAAGGCGGCCAGTTCGTCCTTCCAGGCGCCCACCACCTCGGCCACGTCCCGGCCCTCGTCGATCATCGTGCGCATCCGCGTCGAGCCCGACAGCTTGTCGATCCAGAACGGCCGCTCGGGGTCCCAGCTGTCCTGCCGCCAGGCGAACTCCGGGTAGCGCGCGGCCTCGACGAGCATCGCCACCGCGGCCGTCACCGGCTCGTAGCGGCGCCGGTCCGTGACGTGCACCTGCACGCCCGCGCACGTCTCGCCCGGGTACTTGCCGAACGTCGGCACGAAGTACGCCTCGCGGAACTCCACCCCGGGCAGCCCGCGGGCGTTGAGCCGGTCGCTGTAGTGGTAGTCCAGGTACGGCGCGCCGATCCACTCGAACGGGCGCGTGGTGCCGCGGCCCTCGGAGAGGTTGGTGCCCTCGAAGAAGCAGGTGCCCGCGTACGCCAGCGCCGTGTCGGCGGTCGGCATGTTCGGGGACGGCGGCACCCAGGGCAGGTCGCCGTCCTGCGCGTACGACTCCGGGTCCCAGCCCCGTACCCGTACGACCTCCAGCTCCACCCGGCCGCCGGAGCCCTCGTCGGGCAGCAGTTCGCCGTTGAAGTAGCGGGCCAGCTCGCCGACCGTCATGCCGTGCTGCTGGACGATCGGCTTGAGGCCCACCCCCGAGGTGAAGCCGGGGGTCATCATCGCGCCGTCGGCGCGGCGGCCGATCGGGTTGGGGCGGTCCAGGACGACGAAGGCGGCGCCGGTCTCCCGGGCGGCGACCATCGCGTTGTACATCGTCCAGATGTACGTGTAGAAGCGCGCGCCGACGTCCTGGATGTCGAAGACGACGGTGTCCGCTCCCGCCTTGGTGAACAGCTCCGCCATCTTCGCGGCGTTCGCGCCGTACGCGTCGTAGACCGTCAGGCCCGTGCGCGGGTCGATGGTCTCCGGCTCGGCCTCGCCGGCCTGCGCGCTGCCGCGGAAGCCGTGTTCCGGGCCGAAGACGCCGGCGATGTCGAGGGTGCCGGAGGCGTGCATGGAGTCGACGACGTGGCGGGTGTCGCGCAGGACGCCGGTCGGGTTGCTGACGATGCCCAGCCGGCGGCCGCG
>NZ_JACBXC010001188.1 GCF_013870535.1 Streptomyces phytophilus
ACCCTGCGCCAGCTCCTCGGCCCGCAGGCGTACCGCACCGCCCCCCTCGGCGAGCGCACCTGGGAGCTGCCGCACTGCCGCATCGAGGACGCCCCGCGGTTCGGCTGGCGCGGCTTCATGCTCGACGTCTCCCGGCACTTCCTCACCAAGCGCGAGGTGCTGCGCCACCTCGACCTGATGGCCGCCCACAAGCTCAACGTGCTGCACTTCCACCTCACCGACGACCAGGGCTGGCGCATCGAGATCAAGCGCCACCCGGGGCTCACCGAGGACGCCTCCTGGCGCCCGCGCACCAAGGTCGGCCACCGCGCCTCCGACATCTGGGACGAGCGCCCGCACGGCGGGTTCTACACCCAGGACGACCTCCGCGAGATCGTCGCGTACGCCGCCGCCCGGCACATCACCGTCGTCCCGGAGATCGACATCCCCGGCCACTCGCAGGCCGCCATCCACGCCTACCCCTGGCTCGGCAACACCGACGTCGTCGACACCGCGGCGCTCGACGTCTGGGGCGACTGGGGCGTCTCGGAGAACGTCCTCGCGCCCACCGAGGACGTGCTGCGCTTCTACGAGGGCGTCTTCGAGGAGGTGCTCGACCTCTTCCCGTCCACCTTCGTGCACGTCGGCGGCGACGAGTGCCCCAAGGGCCAGTGGAAGGCGTCGCCCGCCGCCCAGGCCCGTATCCGCGAACTCGGCCTGGCCGACGAGGACGAGCTGCAGTCGTGGTTCATCCGGCACTTCGACCGCTGGCTCGCCGACCGCGGCCGGCGCCTCATCGGCTGGGACGAGATCCTCGAAGGCGGCCTCGCCGACGGCGCCACCGTCTCCTCCTGGCGCGGCTACGCCGGCGGCATCGCCGCGGCGCGGGCGGGCCACGACGTGGTGATGTGCCCGGAGCAGCAGGTGTACCTCAACTACCGCGAATCGGGCGCCCCGGACGAGCCGGTGCCGATCGCCCAGGTGCGTACGCTGGAGGACTTCTACCGCTTCGAGCCCGTGCCGCCGCAGCTCGACGGCGCCGCGGCGGAGCACGTCATCGGCACCCAGGCCAACGTCTGGAGCGAGGTGCTGGAGAGCCCGCAGCGCTTCGACTACCAGGTGTATCCGCGCCTCGCCGCCTTCGCCGAGGTCGCCTGGTCCGCCCTGCCGCCGTCCGCCGAGCGGGACTTCGCCGGCTTCGAGGCCCGCATGGCGGAGCACTACGCGCGCCTCGACGCCCTCGGCGTCGACTACCGCCCGCCCGGCGGCCCGCGGCCGTGGCAGCGGCGCCCCGGAGTGCTCGGACGCCCGATCGAAGGGCCGCCCCCGATCGTGTGAGGCCGACGGCTGCCCCGGAAGTCGTACAAGCCTCCCCCAAGAGTGACAATCCCCACTTGGTGCGGAGCAGGTCCCCATCCGGGCCCGCGAGTTGGCCGCCGGGCGGGGTACGCTCGTGTTCTTCCGCGCCGCCGGAGGCGGCCCCGGACCGTGACGGATGTGCCAGAGTTGCCACGTCCCGGCCGGGAGCCCGTACCGTACGGCGGAACGGCCGGAACTCCTGGGGGACACTGCGGAAGGGGCAGCCGGGTTGACCACTCATGCACCGCAGGCCGCGCAGACGGTGGTGCTGCCGGACTCGCTCGACGAAGCGGTCGCGGCGCTCACCGCCATGCCCGCCGCCGTGCCCGTCGCCGGCGGGACCGACCTGATGGCGGCCGTCAACGCGGGCCTGCTGCGCCCCTCCGCGCTCGTCGGCCTCGGCCGGATCAGCGAACTGCGCGGCTGGCACTACCAGGACGGCGCCGCCCTCCTCGGCAGCGGCCTGACCCACGCGCGCATCGGGCGGCCCGACTTCGCCGCGCTCATCCCGGCG
>NZ_JACBXC010001189.1 GCF_013870535.1 Streptomyces phytophilus
CGCTGCCAGCCGGGCGGGTGACCAACCGGCCCGGCGGGAGCGCGCGGCGGCGGACAAGCCGAGAGCCCGGCTCCGCCGACGCCGGCGGACCGGGCTCTCGTGCCAGGCTCTCTGCGCTCAGGCCGCGACCGGATCGGGCTCCTTCGGGGCCTTGATGGTGACTCGCTCGTCGGGCATCCCCGTCACCGAGGTCACGGTGAACGACCGCACGGGAGCGGGAATGGGTTCGGTGGCCGCGGCGGACTGGGCCAGCTCCGCGAGGGCGAGCTCGCCGCTCACCTCGCGCATCAGCTCGGACATCCGGACGTCCAGGGCTTCACAGATCGAGTTGAGCAGCTCGGAGGAGGCTTCCTTCTGGCCTCGCTCGACCTCCGACAGATAGCCGAGAGAGACACGCGCTGACGAGGAAACCTCGCGCAGCGTCCGGCCCTGGCGCTGTCGCTGCCGGCGCAGCACGTCACCCAGCAGGCGACGGAGCAGAATCATGCGTGGCTCCCTCCTAGGACCTCGGGTCCGGATCCTCTCTGCTCCACCGTACCGCCTCGGACCGTGACAGTGCGGCGACGGAAGTCATCTTCACCGTTCGCCAAGCGAGGAATACGGGGCCTCCTGATCAGGATTTTCCGGGTATTTCCGCCCGTCTTGCCCCTTCGGTGCCGCGTCCAGGTGGCGCCGCAGAAGCGCCAGTGCCTCCCCGACGGCAGCCGTGCGGATCTCCGTGCGAGACCCCGTCAGGTTCAGCGACCGCGTCTCACTGCGCCCCTCGGGACCGGCCACGGCGACGAAGACGGTACCCGGCTGCTGGCCGTCCTGCGGATCGGGGCCCGCGACGCCCGTCGTCGCGACCGCCCAGTCGGCGCCGAGCCGCCAGCGCACCCCGGCGGCCATCTGCCGGGCGACCTCTCCGTCGACGGCACCGCGCTGGGCGAGCAGCGAGCTGTCGACGCCGAGCACGTCCCGCTTGAGGTCGGTGGCGTACGCGACGACGGCGCCCCGGAACGTCGGGGAGGCACCGGGCACCGCGGTGATCTCGCCGGCGAGGAGACCGCCGGTGAGGGATTCGGCGACGGCGAGGGTGACGCCGCGCTCCTCGCACAGGGCGAGCACGTCGGCGGCGGTCCCGCCGGTGTTCTTAGTGGTCACTGGACTCTCTGCTCCCGTTCGGCGGCCAGCCCCCTGCGGCGGAGCACGATCGCCTGCTTGACGTAGTCCAGGCCGGTCACCACGGTCAGGACCACGGCGGCGGCCATGACCCAGAAGCGCAGTGTGGCGAGCGGTCCGGTGAGGGTGAGGATGTACATGCCCACGGCCACCCCCTGGGCCAGGGTCTTCAGCTTCCCGCCCCGGCTGGCCGGGATCACACCGTGCCTGATCACCCAGAACCGCATGAGGGTGATGCCGATCTCCCGCGCCAGGATCACGATCGTCACCCACCAGGGCAGGTCGCCCAGCGCCGACAGGCAGATCAGCGCGGCGCCCATGATCGCCTTGTCGGCGATGGGGTCGGCGATCTTGCCGAAGTCGGTGACGAGGTCGTAGCGGCGGGCCAGCTCCCCGTCGAAGAGGTCGGTGATCATGGCGACCGTGAAGGCGGCCCATGCGAACGAGCGCCACGCCGGGTCATGGCCGCCGTGGGCGGCCATGAGCACCACGAACGCCGGTACGAGCAGCAGCCGCACCATGGTGAGGACGTTGGCGATGTTCCACAGACCGGCCTGACCGACGGCCGGGGCGGGGCTCATCTCGCGGCCTCCTCGGCCGGCTCCCGGGGCCGCCGCCGATCGGGCTCGCCTATCGGCTCGGCCACCAGGTCCACCCCCTCGCTCGCCACCACCTTCGCGGTGACCAGCGC
>NZ_JACBXC010000119.1 GCF_013870535.1 Streptomyces phytophilus
AGGTCTGGCTGCTGACCTGGCTGCCGGGGCAGGGCACCGAGATCCACGACCACGGCGGTGCCGCGGGCGCGTTCACGGTCGTCGCCGGGGTGCTCACCGAGCGCGCCTTCCCCGGGTCCGGCGGCGCGCCGCGGGCGCGGGAGCTGGCGGCGGGCGGGCTGCGCTCGTTCGGGCCGCGGTACGTCCACGAGGTGGTCAACGCCGGGACGGAGCCGGCCGTCAGCATCCACGCCTACGCGCCCGCGCTGGCGGCCATGTCGTACTACGCCGAGCAGCCCGGCGGCGGCCTGCGCCCGGTCCGTACCGACCCGGTGACCGACTGATGGCCGCCGACGCCGCCCGCACTCCGGGCACCCCCGACCCCGGCACCCCCGGAATCGACGCCGCGCTCGCCGCCGTACGCACCACGCTGGAGCGCCTCACCCCCCGGCAGGCGTACGCCGCCCTCGCCGAAGGCGCCGTACTGGTGGACACCAGGCCCGAGTTCCAGCGGCGCGCCTCCGGCACCGTGCCGGGGGCGCTGCTGGTGGAGCGCAACCACCTGGAGTGGCGCTGCGATCCGGCCAGCGGCGCGCCGGTGGCCGAGGCCACGGGCACGGACGTGCACTGGATCGTCATGTGTGACGAGGGATACGCCTCGTCGCTGGCCGCCGCCTCCCTCAGGTCTCTCGGGCTGGCCCGGGCGACCGATCTGATCGGCGGCTTCCAGGCGTGGCGGGCGGCCGGACTGCCGGTCACGCTCCCGTAACGCCTCACCTGCACAAAGGTGTGCAAAGGCGCGCGAAAACCCTGCCCATATGCCGGGCGTTTCGTCCACGCCTCAAGAACCCCCTTGACCGAGCCGCCCCGATGGGCTTATCCCTACTAAGTCAATAGGGATACTCGGAAAGACGATGTTGAATCCCGGATCACCCCGAGAGGATGACCCTCCCGTGTCTGCACCACGCCGCCGCCGCGCGGCCATACGCCTGCTCGCCGGCACCGCCGCCCTCCCCCTGCTCGCCCTGACCGCCTGCGGTTACGGCTCCGACAGCGACGACAAGGGCGACGACGCGGCCCCCGCCGCCCAGGGCGAGAAGATCGGCGGTCTCGACGAGATCAACATCGGCTTCTTCGGCAACGTGACCCACGCGACCCCCCTGGTCGGCCTCGGCGACGACGGCCTGATCACCAAGGAGCTGGGCGGCACCGCCGTCAAGCCGCAGATCTTCAACGCGGGACCGTCCGCCATCGAGGCGCTCAACGCCGGCTCCGTCGACATGACCTGGATCGGCCCCTCCCCCGCCATCAACGGCTACACCCAGGCGGACGGCCGCAACCTGCGCATCGTCGCGGGCGCCACCTCCGGCGGCGCCTCGCTCGTCGTCAACCCCGACAAGGTCAAGACGCTGGACGACCTGGAGGGCAAGCGGATCGCCACGCCGCAGATCGGCAACACCCAGGACGTGGCCCTGCTCAACTACCTGGCCGGCGAGGGCCTGGAGGTCGACCCGCAGTCCGGCAAGGGCGACGTCTCCGTGATCCGCCAGGACAACAAGGAGATCCCGACCACCTTCCAGCAGGGCGGCCTCGACGGCGCCTGGGTGCCGGAGCCGACCGCCTCCAACCTCGTCGCCAAGGGCGGCGAGGTGCTGCTGAACGAGAAGGAGCTGTGGGAGGACGGCAAGTTCGTCACCACGCACCTGATCGTCTCGCAGGCGTTCCTCAAGGACCACCCCGACGTGGTCGAGGCCGTCGTCCGCGGGTCGGTGAAGACCAACGCCTGGATCAAGGACAACCCCGACGAGGCCAGGACCCTGGTCAACGAGGGGATCGAGGAGGCCGCGGGCAAGCCGCTGCCCGAGGACGTGCTCGAACGCGCCTTCGGCGACATCGAGGTCACCGACGACCCCCTCGCCTCCACCCTCGGCGACCAGGCCGACCACAGCGTCAAGTCGGGCCTCCTCGACGAGGCGAAGACCGACGGCATCTACGACCTGTCCATCCTCAACAAGGTGCTCAAGAGCGAGGGCCGGCCCGCCGTCGACGACGCCGGCCTCGGCGTCGAGTAGCTCTGCCCGCCTCACCTCCGGGAGGTGCAAGAGATGTCCACTGCCATCACCGACGACGCCCCGGCCGGCCCCGCGCAGGCCGGGGACGGGCCCGCGGCCCGCATCACGCACGTGTCCAAGACCTTCGGGCGCCCCGGCGAACAGCTGCTGGTGCTCGACGACGTCACCGTCGACGTCGCACCCGGCGAGTTCGTCACCCTGCTCGGTGCGTCGGGCTGCGGCAAGTCCACCCTGCTCAACCTGGTCGCCGGGCTCGACGCGCCGAGCGCCGGGACCATCGAGGTGCCCGGCGGCCAGCGGCCGGCGCTGATGTTCCAGGAGCACGCGCTCTTCCCCTGGCTGACCGCGGGCAAGAACATCGAGCTGGCGCTGAAGATGCGCGGCCTGGCCAAGGCCGAGCGCCGTACCGAGGCGGAGCGCCTGCTCGAACTCGTCCGGCTGGGCGGCGCGTACGGCAAGCGCGTGCACGAGCTGTCCGGCGGCATGCGCCAGCGCGTCGCGCTGGCCCGCTCGCTCGCCCAGGACAGCAGGCTGCTGCTGATGGACGAGCCCTTCGCCGCGCTCGACGCCATCACCCGCGACGTCCTGCACGACGAGCTGACCCGCATCTGGACGGAGACGAAGGTCTCCGTGCTCTTCGTCACCCACAACGTGCGCGAGGCCGTCAAGCTCGCCCAGCGCGTGATCCTCATGTCCTCCCGCCCCGGGCGCATCGCCCGGGAGTGGACCATCGACATCCCGCAGCCGCGCCGGATCGAGGACACCGACGTGGCCAACCTCTCGCTGGAGATCACCGAAGAGCTGCGAGGGGAGATCCGCCGCCATGGCAAGCACTGAGACCACCGGCAAGACCGGCACCGCGGGAGGCGAGGACTCCGCCGGTCTGGCCGGGCTCGAAGCCGGCCTCGACGCCCTCGACACCCGCACCACCGCGCGCACCCCGCTGCGCCAGGTGCTGCTGCACAAGGTGCTGCCGCCGATCATCGCGGTCGCCCTCGTCGTGGCCGTCTGGCAGCTGCTGTACGTGCTGGAGGTCAAGCCCGACTACCAGCTGCCGGGCCCCGGCCAGGTCTGGGACGCGCTCGCCGACCAGTGGTACGAGGGCACGCTCTTCGATGTCATCTGGACGAGCCTGTCCCGCGGCGTGCTCGGCTTCCTCATCGCCATCGCCATCGGCACCCCGCTCGGGCTGATCGTCGCCAAGGTGCCGTTCGTCCGCGCCGCCATCGGCCCGATCCTGACCGGTCTGCAGTCGCTGCCGTCGGTGGCCTGGGTGCCCGCCGCGATCATCTGGTTCGGCCTCACCCCGTCGATGATCTACGCGGTGGTGCTCCTCGGCGCCGTCCCGTCGATCGCCAACGGGCTGGTGTCCGGCATCGGCCAGATACCGCCGCTGTACCTGCGGGCGGGCCAGGTCATCGGCGCCACCGGCCTGCACGGCGTACGGCACGTGCTGCTGCCGGCGGCGCTGCCCGGCTACCTCGCCGGGCTCAAGCAGGGCTGGGCCTTCTCGTGGCGGTCGCTGATGGCCGCGGAGATCATCGCCACCTCCCCCGACCTCGGGGTGGGCCTGGGCCAGTTGCTGGAGACCGGCCGCGGCTACCAGGACATGGCGATCGTGCTGAACGCGATCCTGCTGATCCTGGTCGTCGGCGTCGCCATCGAACTGCTGGTGTTCGGCCCGCTGGAGCGCCGGGTCCTGCGCAACCGGGGGCTGCTCGTGGCGCGCTGAGCGCGAGCCGCTCCCCTGAGCACCGCCGGGGACCGCTCCGGGCCGCAACCACCGGGCCCGGGACAGTCCCCGGCGTTATGCGTGTAAGGGACATGACTCATCCGGGGTGGGGTTAACCCCCCTTCTTTCGGTGGAGCTGAGCACCACCGGGTTCACCAGCCAGCACGATGGGGACCGCACCCGCTCTTCTCTAGCGTCGTATCGGCAGGTGGGGGCAGTGTGCCGCCGCCGGGCACAAGGGAGAGGGACGATGGGGGCACCGAGTGCGCCGAGGCACACGAAGCGGCGCCGGGGCGTCGCAGCGGCCGTCGGCGGCTGGAGCGTCACCCACCGCTGGGCCGCGGTGGGTATCTGGGTGTTGTTCGTGGTGCTGGCGACCGTCGCCGGCTCCGCGGCGGGGCGGGCGGACGTCAGCGACAGCGAGGAGGTCCCGGGCGAGACCGGGCGGTCCGCGAAGATCCTTGAGGACGCGGGCGTGGACGAGCCGGTCGGGGAGAGCGTGCTCGTCCAGTCGCCCGAGGGCGCGCTGAAGGCGTCGGCGGCGGAGTTCCGTACGGCCGTGGACGACGTCGTACGGGCCGTAGAGGGCACCGGCGAGGTGGCCGACGTCGTCTCGCCGTACGACAGCGACACGATCTCGCGGGACGGGCGCTCTGCGCTGGTCCAGTTCCGGATGAAGGGCGACCCGGAGACGGCGGGAGACCGGGTGGAGCCCGTCACCGACGCGGTCGCCGAGGTCCAGGAGAAGCACGGGTCGCAGGGCCTGCTGATCGAGGAGATCGGCGGCGCCAGCATGGAGAAGACCTTCGACGACGCCTTCGGCGAGGACTTCAAGAAGGCGGAGTACTCGGCGGTGCCGATCGCCTTCGGCATCCTGCTGATCGTCTTCGGGGCGTTCGTGGCCGCGCTGCTGCCGGTGGTGCTGGCGATGACCGCGATCGTGGCGACGATGGGCCTGATGGGCGTGGTCAGCCACATACAGCCGATGAGCGACGTCGCCGACTCCGTGATGCTGCTGGTGGGCTTGGCCGTCGGCGTCGACTACTGCCTGTTCTACCTGCGCCGCGAGCGCGAGGAGCGGGCCAAGGGCCGCGACGCGCGGACCGCGCTGGAGATCGCCGCCGCCACCTCCGGGCGCGCGGTGCTGGTCTCCGGCGTCACGGTCATCGTCGCGATGTGCGGCATGCTCTTCACCGGCCTCGCCGACTTCGCGGCGATGGGCGTGGCGTCGCTGATGGTCGTCGCGGTGGCGATGGTCGGCTCCGTCACCGTGCTGCCGGCGATGCTGTCGCTGCTCGGCGAGCGGGTCGAGAAGGGCCGGGTGCCGTTCCTGGCGCGGCTCAAGCGCGGCAGGACCAACGCCGGTGGCGAGAGCCGGGTGTGGCGGGCCGTGCTGACGCGCGTACTGCGCCGGCCGAAGGCGGCGGTGGTCGTGGCCACCGGCGCGCTCGCGGTGATCGCCGTGCCCGCGGTGGGCATGAACACCGCGAACCTCACGCTGGACCAGGAGTTCGGCGACTCGCTGCCGATCGTGCAGACCTACGACCGCGTCAACCAGGCGTTCCCCGGCGGCTCCGACCCCGCCGAGGTGGTCGTCAAGGCCGACGACATCAACGCGCCCGAGGTCCGCAAGGCCATCGTCGACTTCGAGGAGCAGGCGCTGGACACCGGCGCGTCCAGGGGCCCGATCGACATCCAGGTCTACGACGACAAGAACGTGGCCATCATCGAGGTCCCCCTCGTCGGCGGCTCCGACCAGGACAAGGCGGAGAAGAGCCTCGCCCTGCTGCGCGACGAGATCCGGCCGGTGACGCTGGAGGCGGTGGACGGCGTCGAGGCGCCGGTCGGCGGCCAGGTCGCGGGGAGCAAGGACTTCAACGACCAGCTCGTCGGCGCGGTGGTGCCGGTCTTCCTCTTCGTGGTGGCCTTCGCCTTCCTGCTGATGCTGATGGCCTTCCGGTCGCTGACCATCGCGATCACGTCGATCCTCCTCAACCTGCTGTCGGTGGGCGCCGCGTACGGCGTGCTGACGATGGTCTTCCAGCACGGCTGGGGCGCCGGCCTGGTCGGCGCCGAGGGCGTCGGGGCCATCGTCGCCTGGCTGCCGCTGTTCCTCTTCGTCATCCTCTTCGGCCTGAGCATGGACTACCACGTGTTCGTCGTCTCGCGGATCAAGGAGGCGCGGGCGCAGGGGCGGAACACCGCCGACGCCATCTCGCACGGGGTGATCACCACCGCGGGCGTGGTGACCAGCGCAGCCGTCATCATGGTCGCCGTGTTCTCGATCTTCGGCACCCTGTCGATGCAGTCCATGAAGCAGATGGGCGTGGGCCTGGCGACGGCCGTGCTGATCGACGCGACGATCATCCGCGGCGTGCTGCTGCCCGCGGTGATGTCGCTGCTCGGCGAGCGCAACTGGTACTTCCCGAAGGCCCTGCGCTGGCTGCCCGATCTGGAGAAGGAGGAGCCGCGGCCGGTACCCACGGGTAGCGATCTGCCGCCGCTTCCCGCAGACTCTCCGTTGGTCGAAGGGAGCCGCCGATGAACCTGCCGTTCGGCAACTACCAGAACGAGATCTACCTGAACGGGCTGGCGGACGAGCTGCCTCCGTTCACCACCGACCTCACCGCGCTGGAGCAGTCCGCGCGCGAGCGGCTGGCGGACGGTCCGTTCCGGTACGTCGCGGGCGCGGCCGGCTCGGGCGCCACCGCCCGGGCCAACCGGGAGGCTTTCGACCGGGTCCGCCTCGTCCCGCGCATGCTGACCGGCGCCACCGAGCGGAGCCCGGCCACCACCGTGCTGGGCTCCGCGCTCCCCGCGCCCGTGCTGCTGGCGCCCGTCGGGGTGCAGTCGATCGTGCACCCCGACGGGGAGCTGGCCACGGCCCGCGCCGCCGCCGCCCTCGGCATCCCGATGGTGATGTCCACGGCCTCCTCGTACACCATCGAGGAGGTCGCGGAGGCGAGCGGCGCGGGCCCCCGCTGGTACCAGCTCTACTGGCCGAACGACGACGAGGTGTGCGCCAGCATCCTGGCGCGCGCCCGCGCCGCGGGCTTCAGCGCCCTCGTCGTCACCCTCGACACCTGGACGCTGGCCTGGCGCCCGCGCGACCTCGACGCCGCCTACCTGCCCTTCATCCGCGGCGTCGGCACCGCCGTCGCCTTCTCCGACCCGGCGTTCCGCGCGGGGCTGGCGAAGCCCCCGGAGGAGGACCTGGGGGCCGCGGTGCTGCGCTGGGTGCCGATGTTCACGGGGACGGACCGGACGTGGGACCGGCTGCCGTTCCTGCGGGAGCACTGGGACGGGCCGATCCTGCTCAAGGGGATCCAGCACCCGGACGACGCCCGCCGGGCCGCGGCCGCGGGCATGGACGGCGTCGTCGTCTCCAACCACGGCGGCCGGCAGGTCGACGGCGCGGCCGCGGCGCTCGACATGCTGCCGGAGGTCGCCGAGGCGGTCGGCGACCGGATCGAGGTGCTCTTCGACTCGGGCGTACGGACCGGGGCGGACGTGCTCAAGGCCCTGGCGCTGGGCGCGCGTGCGGTGCTGTACGGCAGGCCGTACGCCTACGGCCTCGCGCACGGCGGCGAGGAGGGCGTCGCGCACGTGCTGCGCAGCCTGCTCGCCGACCTCGACCTCACCCTCGGGCTGTCGGGTCACCGCTCGGTGCGGGAGCTGGGCCCCGGCGACGTGCGGCGGCTTCCGGGCTGACGGCCCGCAGCGTGTAGCCCGCGGCGGTGGCGGCGACGTAGCTGAGGACGGCGTACACCGCCCCGGGCATGGCCATCTCGGTGCTGTCGAGCAGGGTGGGGCTGATCGCGATGGTCATGGCCAGGCCGACGTTGTGCATGCCGATCTCGAAGCAGCACGCCACGGCCTGCGGGTGCGCCGCGCGCACCAGCCGGGTGGCCCCGTAGCCGACGGCCAGCGACACCAGCGTGAACAGGAACGTGATCGGCCCGAGGTCCACGAACGAGTCGGTGATCCGGTCGCGTTCCGCCCAGGCCACACCGACGATCACCAGGAAGAGCCCGAAGAGGGACGCCGCCCGCACCGGCCGGTCGATGCGCTCCCTGACCCGCGGGGCGCGGGCGCGGGTCAGCATGCCGAGCCCGACGGGGATCAGCACGATCGCGAAGACCTGGAGGATCTTGTCGTAGTTCAGGCCCAGGTTGTCGCGGCCGATGTCGAAGTACTCCAGCGAGAAGTTGACGATCAGCGGCAGGCTGAACAGCGAGAGCGCGGAGTTGACGGCGGTGAGCGTGATGTTGAGGGCCACGTCGCCGCCGAAGAGCCGGCTGTAGTAGTTGGCGACGGCCCCGCCGGGAGAGGCGGCGAGCAGCATCATGCCCACCGCGTACGCGGGCGCAAGGTCGAAGGCCAGCACCAGGCCGAAGCAGGCGGCGGGCAGCAGCAGCACCTGGCACACCAGCGCGGCGGCGACGGCCCGGGGATGGTGCCTGACCCGCCGGAAGTCGGCGGGCGTGAGGCCCAGGCCGAGGCCGTACATGATGACGGCGAGGACGACGGGCATCATGACGGTCGTTACCGGGGAGTTCACGCGCACCAGACTGCCGGGGTGCGCGGCGCCCTGTCCATGCCGGAAGTGTCTCGTTAATTCGATGGCGCCTCCGCTTGCGCCCGGCCCAGGATGGCCCGCATGCTCGCGACTCTCCTCGCCTTCCTCGGAGCCTGCACGCTCATCGCCGCCACGCCGGGCCCCAGCACGGTCCTGATCATCCGCAACTCGATGCACAGCCGCCGGGCCGGGATGATGACCGTCCTCGGCAACGAGACGGGTGTCTTCCTGTGGGGCGCGATCGCCGCGTTCGGCCTCACGGCGCTGCTGGCGGCCTCGCAGGTGGCGTACGACGTGATGCGCTGGGTCGGCGCGGCGGTGCTGGTCTGGTTCGGGGTGCAGGCGCTGCGCGCGGCGCGGCGGGGGGCGGCGGCGGAGTTCGCGGACCGGGCGGGCGCGGAGGTCACGTCGTGGCGCGCGTACCGCTCGGGGCTGCTGCTGAACCTGGCGAATCCGAAGGTTGGGGTCTTCGCGATGTCGTTCCTGCCGCAGTTCGTGCCGTCGTCCGCACCGCAGTTGGCGACGACGCTGGCGTTCGCGGCGCTGTGGGCGGTGTACGAGGTCGGGTGGTACGCGGTGTACGTGTGGTTCGTGGGGCGGCTGAAGGGTGTGCTGTCGCGGGCGGGCGTGCGCAAGCGGCTGGAGCAGGTGTCCGGCACGGTGCTGGTGGCGCTGGGGATCCGGCTGGCCGTGGAGCACTGAGAGGGGTGCGGCGCGGGGCCGGGGCCCGGACCGTACGGGCCGGAATGCGAATCTGACCGGAACGTGACGCGCCCGTGCGCCGCGGGCCGCAGACTGGTCCGCCATGTACGTGCGCTCAGGCGGCGCCCTCGCCGCAACGGGACGGATACTCGCGGCCGTCGTGCTCCCGGCCG
>NZ_JACBXC010001190.1 GCF_013870535.1 Streptomyces phytophilus
GAAATACCGTGAACACGGGATGAGCACGCGGGCCCCCGCCGGGGTACGGTCGGTGCACCGGCTGTCCCCGGCCCCGGGGTCGACGGCATCCCCGCGCCCGCGCTCAGCGGTCGCTCGTCGTGATCCGCCACGGGCCCCACCATCCGGTCGCGCCCTGCCCGCGCTCCCGCTCCGCGCGGGAGTAGCGGGCGAGGTCGCGGGCCGAGAACAGGGCCATCCCCGCGTGGAAGCCGGCCACCGGCACCGGCACCCGCGCCCAGTAGGCCAGCCGCCCGTCGACGTACCACTCCACCTCGGACGCCCCGGCCCGGTAGCCGATCGCGTAGCGGTGCGGGCGGCCGGGTCCGGTGGGCACGTCCATGACGACGCGGTGGATGTAGTGGTCCTCCGGCCGGCTCACGCCCGGGATCACCAGCCGCTCGACGACGGCGTAGACGGTGTCGTTGGTGGCGGCGGCGTTGATGACGACACCGGTCCGCAGATCGAAGAGGTTGACGGTGCCGAAGGCGTCGAGCAGGTCGTACGGCACCTGCCCGTAGGTCCGCACTCCCATCTCCACCTCGAACGTCAGCCGCCCCGACTCGGGCACGTCGAACCGCCGCACCGATCGGTACATCTGCTTGGCGTTGTTGCGCCGCGGGTCGGTGTCGTGGAAGCGGCTGAACGGGTTGACGGTCAGCGTCAGCCGCCCGTCCCCGGTGGCGACCCGGGCGTTGTCGTCCCGGTACTCGTGCCGTACGCCCCCGGCCCCCGTCATCTCCATGACCCGCCAGCGGGCCGGGTCGAGGGCGCCGCGGGTGAAGTCGTCGTAGAGCCACGTACTTGCCACGGATGCGGAAGTCATGTGCCCCACCATCGACTCGCCCGCGCGGCCCGGAACATCCCGGATTCACGCGGTCCGCCCGCCCGCCGACGCCAATTCCGGCCGGCGGGGCGGAGGTCAGCCGGTCTCCGGGAAGTGGCAGGCGGCCTCCCGCGGGCCGCCGCCGATGGTCAGCAGCACCGGGCGTTCCGTCCGGCACACGTCCTGCGCCTTCGGGCAGCGCGGGTGGAACGTGCAGCCGCCGGGCGGCGCGGCGGGGCTCGGCAGGTCGCCCTTCAGGACGATGCGCTCACGGGTGCGCTCGACCGCGGGGTCCGGTACGGGGACCGCGGAGAGCAGGGCCCGGGTGTACGGGTGGGCGGGGCGGGCGTAGACCTCGTCGCGGGGGCCCAGCTCCACGATCCGGCCCAGGTACATCACCGCGACGCGGTCGCAGACCCGCTTGACCACGGACAGGTCGTGGGCGATGAAGAGGTAGGCCAGGCCGAGTTCGCGGCGCAGCCGCTCCATCAGGTTGACGATCTGCGCCTGGATGGAGACGTCGAGCGCGGAGACCGGCTCGTCGGCGACGATCAGCCGCGGCCGGGTCGCCAGCGCCCGCGCGATGGCGACGCGCTGCGCCTGGCCGCCGGAGAACTGGTGCGGATAGCGCCGCAGGTGCTCGGTGCCGAGCCCGACCTGCTCCAGCAGTTCCGCGGCCCGCGCACGCGCCTCGCGCGGGTCGGCGCCCTGGACGGTCATCGGGTCGGTGAGGGTGCGGATCACGCGGTGGCGGGGGTTGAGCGAGGAGACCGGGTCCTGGAAGACCATCTGCATGTGGCGGCGCACCGGCCGCAGCGCGCGCTGCCCGAGGCGGGTGATGTCCGTCCCGTCGAACGTCACGGATCCGCCGGTCGGCTCCAGCAGCCGCACGAGCATCCGCCCGGTGGTGGACTTGCCGCAGCCCGACTCCCCCACCAGGCCCAGGGTCTCGCCCGCCCGTAGGTCGAAGCTGACGTCGTCCACCGCCCGCACGGCGGGGGCGGC
>NZ_JACBXC010001191.1 GCF_013870535.1 Streptomyces phytophilus
TCGCGGTCATCCGGGGCCGCTCACTTCTGCATCTGCTGCTGGGCCTCGGTCAGCCGCTTCTGGACCGACTCCGTGGTGACCTCGTCGCCGGCGGCGGCGTCCGCGAACAGCTCCTTCATCGCGTCGCCGACGAGGGTCTCGAACTGCGCCTCGTCCGGCACCTGCGGCAGCGGCGCGGAGGTGGTGGAGAGCACCTCGCGCAGCACGGTCAGGTCCGTGCTGCTGAACGCCCGGTCCTCCTGCGCCTCCTTCACCGGCGGGATGGAGCCGTAGGTCGAGTTGAGGACCAGCTGCTCCTCGTTCGAGGTCATGAACTCCACGAAGTCCAGGGCGCCGTCGAGGTTGTCGGTGTTCTTGAAGACGGCGATGTTGATGCCGGCGACCATGGAGTTGACGTTCTGCCCCTCCGGCGGGTTCTCGCTCTGCATGGGCACGGGCGCCACGCCGTACTCCTCGGGCTTCATGCCGTGCGCCTTGAGCGAGCTGCCGGCGGCCTGCCACAGGAGCATGCCGGCCTTGCCGGTGGCAAGGTCCTTGATCGACTGGTTCTGCGCGTACTCGGCGTTGCCGACCGCGGCGATCTTGTCGTTGGCGAGGAAGTCGACGTACTGCTTGACGGCCGCGACGGCCTCCGGGCTGTCGAACGTGGGGTTGCCCTGGGCGTCGAAGAAGTCCGCGCCGTGCTGCTTGCCGAAGACGAAGGCGTGGTGGGAGTTCTCCACCGGGTTGCCGCCCTCGACGGCGACGCCGTACTTGCCGTCCTTCGTCAGCTTCTTGCCGACGTCGACGAACTCGTCCCAGGTGGCGGGGGGTTCCTCGATGCCGGCCTCGGCGAACATCGCCTTGTTGTAGTAGAGGGCGTACGAGAGGGAGTACAGCGGCACCGCCGCCGGCGGCCGGCCCTCGGCGCCCGCGGCGGCCAGCGCGGCGGGTACGAACCGGTCCTTGCCGCCGATCTTGTCCAGCGTCTCGTCGTCCCAGGCGAGCAGCCCGTCGGTGGCCTGCAGCGAAGCGGACCAGGTGTTGCCGATGTTGAGCACGTCGGGGCCCTGCCCCGACGTGGTGGCCGCGAGGATCCGGTCGAGCAGGCTGTCCCAGGGGATGACCTCCAGCTTGACGTCGATGCCCGTCTCCTTCTCGAACTTCTCGATCTCCGGGGTCAGCACCTCCTTGTCGTGCTCCAGGCTGGTGCCCTGGTTGCTCGCCCAGTAGGTCAGCTCCTTGGGCTTGTCGTTGTTCCCCTCCGAGCCGGTGGAGCTGCCGCCGCCGCAGGCGGCGGCGGTCACACTGAGGGCGGTGGCGAGTGCGGCGGTCGCCGCCAGGCGGTTTCTGCGCATGGTCGTGGGGCCCCTCTCCGGGCGCATGACTTAAGACTGTGAACGCGGCGCGCGCTTAATTCAGGCCGTGAGTTAAGTAGTGAAAGAAGTCCTCGTCAACCCTTCTCACACGGGTTTCCCGGCACGTATGTTTCCTCCGGGAAGGAGCCACATGGCGAGAAGCAACGGCCGTACCGTGCGCGACCTGCGCCGCAGCAACCGCTCCGCGGTGCTGCGCCACCTGTACTTCGAGGGACCCCTGAGCCGCCAGGAGTTGGGCCCCGTCACCGGGCTCAGCTCCGGGTCGATCAGCAACGTCGCCGCGGAGCTGATCGCGGAGGGGGTGCTGGAGGAGGCGGGCGCGGTCGACTCGGACGGCGGACGGCCCCGCACCCTGCTGCGGGTGGCGCCGCGCTGTGGGCACATCGTCGGCGTCGACGTCGGCGAGACCCGGGTACGCGTGGAGCTGTTCGACCTGGCACGTACCGAACTCGCCCGCGCCGAGCGCCCGCTCGCCGACGGCGGCCGG
>NZ_JACBXC010001192.1 GCF_013870535.1 Streptomyces phytophilus
GTACGCGGCGTAGCCGTCGCGGCACTGGTCGCAGAAGCAGAGCGACATCAGCAGCTGCCCGGCGGCGTCGAGAGCGACCCCGGCGGTCTTGTCGTGCGCGTGCAGGTGCGCGAGCCCGTACCACCCGCACGACTCCAGCTCGCACCCGCGCGCCCCCGGCCGGGTCGCCGCCTCCGCCGCGAGCGCGACCAGGTAGTCGCGCACGGCCGGGCGCCCGATGCACGGCGCCCACGGGTAGCGGTCGCCGTAGGCGTTGACCACGGACGTCTGCGGATGCTCCGCGCCCAGCCGGGAGTTGTGCGCGAGGACCACCCAGCTGTGCACCTCCACCCCCGCCGCGGCCAGCGCCCCGGCCGCCTCCCCGAACGGGTCGGCGGCGGCCATCCAGTCCTGGGGGTACGGGTGCAGCGTCCGGCCGGCCCACCTGCGGGCGTCCGGCGGATAGAGCACCGCGGAGTGCCGGGCGGTGACGACGCGGTGGCGCGGGTGGCGCGGGGTCAGGGCGCGGGTGGAGTGGTACGCGGCGGCGAGCGTCACCTGCCGTACGCCCAACTCGGCGACCCGGCGCGCCGCGGCGGGGTCGCCGACGACGTCCCACGGATACAGAAAGACCGAAGCACGAGGTGTCATCATCAGGGTGTACACATTTCTGCCCGGCGTCCATATTGGTGAACAGGCACGCTAGAGCCGCCCCGACACACCGTCAAGACCGCCTCCCCGGCGCCCGGCCCGCGCCCCGCCGTCCCGGTCCACGCCCCGTCACGCACCACCGAGGAGCCCACGATGTCAGCCCACCGCCCCCCGCGCACCGTCCTGCTCACCGGCGCCGCCGGCGGCATCGGCACCCTGATGCGCGGCCTGCTGCACGCCCACGGCCACGAGCTGCGCCTGCTCGACCACGTCGCCGCCGCCCCGGGACCGGAGCGCTTCGTCACCGCCGACCTCGCCGACCGCGGCGCCCTGCGCGAGGCGGTCCGGGGCGTGGACGCGGTGCTGCACCTCGCCGGGATCTCGCTGGAGTCGACGTTCGAGAAGGTGCTGCGGGCCAACGTCGAGGGCACGTACCACCTCTACGAGGCCGTACGCGAGGAAGGCGTCCGCCGCGTCGTCTTCGCCTCCAGCAACCACGCCGTCGGCTTCCACCCCCGCCCGCGCCACCCCGGGCGGGTACCCGCCGCCGAGCTGATCGGCCCCGGTGCGGCGCACCGCCCCGACACCTTCTACGGCCTGTCGAAGTGCTTCGGCGAGGACCTGGCGCAGCTCTACTGGGACAAGCACGGCATCGAGACCGTCTCCGTGCGCATCGGCTCCTGCTTCCCGGAGCCGACCAGCGTGCGCATGCTCTCCCTGTGGCTCAGCCCAGCCGACGGCGCCCGGCTGTTCCACGCCGCGCTCACCGCCCCGGACGTCGGCCACACCGTCGTCTACGGCAGCTCCGCCAACACCCGCGCCTGGTGGGACCTCGGCACGGCGCGGGCACTGGGCTACGAGCCGCAGGACGACTCCGAGGCGTACGCGGACAAACTCCTCGCCGAGCTGGGCCCCGACGACACCGACGCCCCGGACCAGGCGAACCTGGGCGGCCCGTTCTGCACCGACCCGCCCATCTGGCCCCACTGAGGCGCCCGTTCGCGCGCGGGCGCGCTCCCGCGGCCGCGGGCCGAACCCGCGCGCACCCCCTTGACGGCCGCCGCACCCACCTCTACGTTTCCGGCACCAATTCAGATTCATATCTTTCGTTCAGATAGATGAATCGAGGTTCCGGTGCGGCTCGACGGCATCCTGTTCTTCCCCCTCACCCCCTTCGACGCCGCCGGCGCGGTGCACGAGGACGTGCTCGCC
>NZ_JACBXC010001193.1 GCF_013870535.1 Streptomyces phytophilus
GCGGAGAAGGTGCTGACGGGCGCCTCGGACCTGGTGCGGTACGCCTCGGATGCCAGCCCGTACCGGTTCGTGCCGCAGGCAGTGGCCGTCGCCGAGACGGTCGCGGACGTCTCGGCGCTCTTCCGCTTCGCCCACGAGCACGGCCGCAAGCTCGTCTTCCGGGCGGCGGGCACGTCGCTCAACGGCCAGGCGCAGGGCGAGGACATCCTCGTCGACGTCCGCAGGCACTGGGCGCGCGTCGAGGTGCTCGACGACGCCGCGCGCGCCCGCGTCGGCCCGGGCACCACCGTCGTACGGGCCAACGCCACCCTCGCCCGGCACGGCCGCGTCCTCGGCCCCGACCCGGCCAGCGCCATCGCCTGCACCCTCGGCGGCGTCGTCGCCAACAACGCCTCGGGCATGACGGCGGGCACCACGCGCAACTCGTACCGCACGCTGGCCTCGCTGACCTTCGTGCTGCCGTCGGGCACTGTCGTGGACACCGCCGCGCCCGACGCCGACGAGCGGCTGGCCGCGGCCGAGCCCGAGCTGTGCCGCGGGCTGCTCGCGCTCAAGGCGGAGATCGAGGCGGACGCGGAGCTGACGGCCCGGATCCGCGCCAAGTACGAGATCAAGAACACCAACGGCTACCGGCTGGACGCCTTCCTCGACGGCGCCACCCCCGTGGCGATCCTGCGCGGGCTGATGGTCGGCTCCGAGGGCACCCTCGGCTTCATCGCCGACACCGTCTTCGACACCCTGCCGCTGGACCGGCACACCTCCACCGCGCTGCTGTTCTTCCCCACCCTCCAGACCGCCGCGGCGGCGGTGCCGGCGTTCAACGCCGCCGGGGCGCTGGCCGTGGAGCTGATGGACGGCAACACGCTGCGCGCGTCGGTCAGCGTCGCCGGCGTGCCCGCCGACTGGGCGGAGCTGCCCAAGGAGACGGCGGCGCTGCTGGTGGAGTTCCGGGCGCCGGACGAGGCGGCGCGGGAGGCGTACGAGGAGGCGGCGGCCGGGGTGCTGGCGGGGCTCGACCTCGTGGCGCCGGTCGCCTCCGTCGCCGCCGAGGGCAACGCGTTCACCCGCGACCCCGGCCGCATCTCCGGCTACTGGAAGGCCCGCAAGGCGTTCGTCACCGCCGTCGGCGGCTCCCGCCCGGCCGGTACGACACTCATCACCGAGGACTTCGCCGTCCCGCCCGGCAGGCTCGCCGAAGCCTGCGAGGCGCTGCTCGGACTCCAGGCGCGGCACGGCTTCGACGCCGCCGTCGCCGGCCACGCCGCCCACGGCAACCTGCACTTCCTGCTCGCCTTCGACGCCGCCGAGCCCGCCGACGTCGAGCGGTACGCGGCGTTCATGGACGACTTCTGCCGGCTGACCGTCGAACGCTTCGACGGCTCGCTCAAGGCCGAGCACGCCACCGGCCGCAACATCGCCCCGTTCCTCGCGCTGGAGTGGGGCGAGCGGGCCACGGAGCTGATGTGGCGGATCAAGGAGCTGATCGACCCGCGCGGCATCCTCGCCCCGCGGGTCCTGCTCGACCGCGACCCGAAGGCGCACCTGCGCGGGCTCAAGACCATCCCGCGGATCGAGGACATCGCCGACCCGTGCATCGAGTGCGGCTTCTGCGAACCCACCTGCCCCAGCCGCGACCTGACCACCACCCCGCGCCAGCGCATCGTGCTGCGCCGGGAGATGCTGCGCCAGCCGCCGGACGCCCCGGTCACCGGCAGCCTCCTGGCGGCGTACGGGTACGACGCCGTCGACACCTGCGCCGGCGACTCGACGTGCAGCCTGGACTGCCCCGTCGGCATCGACACCGGGCAGCTGATGAAGGACTTCCGGCACGCGCGGCA
>NZ_JACBXC010001194.1 GCF_013870535.1 Streptomyces phytophilus
TGCCGACCGCAACGGTGCTGACCATGACAGAAGTGCCCGTCCTGGCCGCGCTGCTGCGGCGGGTCCCCGGCCTCGGGCCCGTGGGCGCGGCCATCTTCCTGCGCGAGGTCCAGGGGATCTGGCCGGAGGCCGCCCCGTACATCGACGCGAAGGTCGTGCAGGGCGCCGGCCGCGTGGACCTGCCGAAGGACCCGTCCCGGCTGGCCCGGCTCGTGAGCGAGCCGCAACTCGCGCCGTTCACGGCGGCGCTGGTGCGCTGCGCGCTGGACAAGGGCGTGGCGGCGCAGGTCAGGGAGGACGCACACGCCTGAACCCGCCCGGCACTCTCCGGGCGGGCGGGTTGCCGGACGGGGGCCTCGCCGCAGCCGCTCGCGACGAGCGGCTGCGGCGAGGGGTCAGGCCGTGGCCAGCAGGTCCCTCACCCCCTGGGCCGTCAGCGCCACCTCTTCCGGGCTGCCCGCGTCGACGACCAGCGACGGGCCGTCCGAGGGCCAGCCGCGGGCGAGGTCGCCGAGCCCTATCGCGTGGTAGTGCTCGATCTCCGGGAAGACCTGCTCCAGGCGGTCGGCGGACGTGAAGACGGGCACCAGCCGGGTGCCGTCGCCCTGCTCCACCACCGGCAGGATCAGCGCCTGCGCCTGTCCTGGCCCGGCCTGCTCCTCGGCCGGTTCCGGGTCGGGCAGCAGCACCTGGCTCCCGGCGAGCGTGTGCAGGGCTTCCTGGTCCGGGCCGTTCTCGGCGACGGTGTGGAGCGCCTGCTGCGCGGCAGTGCGCTGGCCGTTCGGGTAGTACGTCATGGGCGTGTTCCCTTCGCTGTGCGGTGCCGCTGTGCGGTGCCGCTGTGCGGTGCCGCAGGCCGGTCCCGGCCCGGGTTCCCCGCGCCGGTGGACTGAAACCGGAGCGCACAGCTGGAAGCTTTGTCCGTTTGATGGGGAATCTTCGGTGGCTGACGATGGTGGCGACGTACCGAACCGACATCAGGGAGAAGACATGCCGAGAGGATCCAGCCCCAAGCGGGAGCGCCAGTACGAGCACATCG
This sequence comes from Streptomyces phytophilus, assembly GCF_013870535.1. GTDB lineage: Bacteria > Actinomycetota > Actinomycetes > Streptomycetales > Streptomycetaceae > Streptomyces > Streptomyces phytophilus. The sequence goes on from NZ_JACBXC010001194.1 coordinate 1,040, forward strand.
AGGAAGGCGCCCGGAAGCGCGGCGTCCGGCCCGCGCGGGCCAAGGAGATCGCCGCCCGCACCGTGAACAAGGAGCGCGCCAGGACCGGCGAGGCCCGCACCGCGAGCCGTACCTCCACCCGCGACGTCTCCTCCGGCCGCCGCGGGGGCCTCCGCTCCCACCGCGGCGCCGGGGGCCCCACGTACGACCAGCTGTACGCCGAGGCCCGGCGCCGCAACATCCACGGCCGCTCCACCATGAACAAGGCCCAGCTCAAGCGCAAGCTCGGCCGCTGACGGCGGCGTACCCCGTCACCCGCACGGCCGAAGGCCCGCACTCCCCGGGGCGGGTCAGGGAAGGAACGTGTCGGCGAGCAGGCGCGCGATGGCCCAGTCCTGCATCGCGACGCCGACGGTCTTGAAGACGGTCCGCTCGCCGCGCGGGGCCTTCGGGGCGGTCAGGGCGGTGCCGAGTTCGACGAGGTCGTCCTCGGTGAGAGCGCCGGTCTCCAGCGCGTGCCGGATCTCACCGGACTCTTCGAGGACGGCCTCGCGCTCGTCGACGACCACGGCGGCGGCGGACAGGAGTCCGTCGGGCAGTTCGCGCATCGTGGGGCGGAAGGCGCCGATGGCGTTGACGTGGACCCGGGCGGGCAGGGCCTGTGCGCGGAAGAGCGGGCTGGTCGCGGGGGTGGCGCAGCAGACGATCTCCGCGTCGCCGACCGCGGCCTCGGCGTCGGCGGCGGTGCTGATCCGGGTGCCGGGAAGTTCCGGTGCCAGGGTCTCGGCGAGCGCCGCGGCGCGGTCGGGGGCGGTGTCCA
>NZ_JACBXC010001195.1 GCF_013870535.1 Streptomyces phytophilus
CGGCACGCCGCGGCCCGTACCGTCCAGCTCGGGGTGTGGACCTCGGCCACGGCGCTGCGCCTGGACATCGCCGACGACGGACCCGGACGCCCGCCGCGGCGCCCGCTGGGCCTGGGCATCGCGTCGATGACCCGGCGCGCGGAGGAGGTGGGCGGCACGCTGCGGATCCTGCCGCGGACGGACCTGCCGCACGGCACGCTGGTGCGGGCGCTGCTGCCGGGAGGGCCGGGATGAGCGCGGTGCGGGTGTACGTCGTCGACGACCACCCGGTGTTCCGGGACGGGGTGCGGGTGGCGCTGGAGAACGTGCCGGACCTGGAGGTGGCGGGCGAGTCGGGGGCGGGCGAGGACGCGCTGACGGCGCTGGCGGAGCCGGACGCGGAGGTCGACGTGGTGCTGATGGACCTGCACCTGCCGGGCTGCTCGGGAGTGGAGGCGACGCGGCAGCTCAACTCCCCGGGCCGGGGCGGGCGCCCGCCGCGGGTGCTGGTGATGTCGGCGTCGGTGGAGGACGACGCGGTGGTCGCGGCGCTGCGCGCGGGCGCGTACGGCTACCTGGACAAGGGGGCGTCGCGGGCGGAGCTGCTGGGCGCGGTGCGGTGTGTGGCGGCGGGCGGCGCGGTCTTCAGCCCGGCGGTGGCGGAGCGGCTGAGCCGGTACTTCTCGGCGCTGCACACGGTGCCGGCGGGGCGGGCGTTCCCGCAGCTGACGCAGCGGGAGCGGGAGGTGCTGGACCTGATCGCGCGGAGCTACAACAACCGGCGGATCGCGCGGGAGCTGGTGCTGTCGGAGAAGACGGTGCGGAACCATATCTCGAACATCTTCACGAAGTTGGGCGTGCAGGACCGGATCGCTGCGATGCTGCGGGCGCGGGAGGCGGGGTTGGGGGAGTGACCTGGGGTCGGGGGTGGGGCGGGGGAGGGTTTCCCGGCGTGCAGGGCCGGATCGCGGCGATGTTGCGGGCGCGGGAAGCCGGGTCGGGGGAGTGAGCTGCGGTGGGCTGCACCCGATCCCCCCCGGAGGGGATCAGCGGCGGGACGGGGTCACCAGGCCCGTTTCGTAGGCGGTGATGACCAGTTGGATGCGGTCCCGGGCGTCCAGCTTCGTCAGCAGGTGGCTCACGTGCGACTTCACCGTCGGCAGGCTCAGCCCCAGCCGGTCCGCGATCTCCCCGTTCGCCAGCCCGCGGGCCACCAGCACCAGCACCTCCTGCTCCCGCACCGTCACCCGCGTCAGGTCCCGCGGCAGGTCCGGCAGCGGCTCCGGCAGCCGGCTGAAGTGGCGGATCAGGCGCTGCGTCACCGACGGCGCCAGCAGCGCCTGCCCGCGGGCCACGACGCGGATCGCGCGCAGCAGTTCCGCCGGCGGGGTGTCCTTGAGCAGGAAGCCGCTCGCGCCTGCACGGAGGGCCCCGTACACGTACTCGTCGAGGTCGAACATCGTCAGGATCAGCACCCGCACCCCGGCCGTCGCGGGGGAGCCGCAGATCTGCCGCGTCGCCTCGATGCCGTCGACCTCCGGCATCCGCACGTCCATCAGCACGACGTCCGGCAGCTCCGCCGCCGCCAGCCCGACCGCCTCCGCCCCGGTCGCCGCCTCGCCCACCACGCTGAGCCCGGGCGCCGTCTCCACCAGCACCCGGAAGCTTCCGCGCAGCAGCGCCTGGTCGTCGGCGACCACGACTCGGATCGACATGTGTACACGCCCCGTCCCCGGCCCCCTGCGGGCGTGACGATACCCGGCGGTGCGTCACCGGTTCGTCACGGGGGGTACAACTCCGGCCAGAGGTGGGCCCCTTCCCCCGCCACGCGAAACGGGGGAAGGGGCCGGCACGGC
>NZ_JACBXC010001196.1 GCF_013870535.1 Streptomyces phytophilus
GGCTTCGTCGTCGTCTCGGTCGTGCTGGTGCTCTCCGCCGCCGCCGCGTACCTGCAGTACGGGCAGGTGTTCTGATCCGTCACCGGGCGGCGGGTCCCTCGTTATAGCCGGGCGTGAGCGAGAACAACCCTCAGGGAAAGCGCAGCGCCCGCGAGCGGATGCAGGCCGAGCGCGAGCGGCAGAAGTCCAAGGACAAGCAGCGGCGCATGCTCGTCGTGCTCGCCGCGGTGGTCGGGGTGCTCGCCGTGGTCGCGGTCGTCGGCATCCTCATCGGCCAGAACAGCGGCGACGACGACGGCGGCAAGCCCGTCGCGTTCCCGAAGGGCGCCGCCGGCGAGGACCGGCTCGCGCTGCCCGCGGGGAAGGCGGCAGCCCCGGCCGCCCTCACCGTGTACGAGGACTTCCGCTGCCCGGCGTGCGGCCAGTTCGAGGCCGGCTTCAGCAAGACCATCAACGAGCTGGAGGACGCCGGGAAGCTGCGCACCGAGTACCGGCTGGTCAAGCTCATCGACGGCAACTTCGGCGGCACCGGCTCGCGGAACTCCGCCAACGCCGCCGCCTGCGCCCAGGACGCCGGCAAGTTCGTCCCGTACCACGACGTGCTCTTCCGCAACCAGCCGCCGGAGAACGACGACGCCTTCGCCGACAAGGGGCATCTGAAGGAACTGGCGGGCAAGGTCGACGGGCTGAGCGGCAAGCGCTTCGACTCCTGCGTCGACGACGGCAGGTACGACGGCTGGGTCGACGCCTCCGACGAGGCGTTCGGCAAGTCCGGCCACAACTCCACGCCCACCGTCCTGCTGGACGGCGAGAACATCTACGGCCAGGGCTCGAACCTCTCCCCGGAGAGCTTCAAGCAGCTCGTCGAGGACGCCGGCAAGGACTGAGCCGCCGGGGGCGCGGCGCCGTACTCGCGGAGAGTTACGGAGCCGTTGCCCCCACGGGCTCCCCGCGCCGCGCCGCGGCACGGTACCGTCGGTGCTGCTATGGATCTCGCATACATCCCCAGCCCTTCCGACGGCGTCTGGCACCTCGGACCGCTCCCGCTGCGCGGTTACGCCCTCGCCATCCTCCTCGGCATCTTCGTCGCCATCTGGCTCGGCGGACGCCGCTGGATCGAGCGCGGCGGCCGGGCGGGGACCGTCGCGGACATCGCGATCTGGGCCGTGCCCTTCGGCCTCGTCGGCGGCCGGCTCTACCACGTCGTCACGACCCCGGAGCCGTACTTCGGCGAGGGCGGCGACTGGGTCAAGGCGTTCGAGATCTGGGAGGGCGGCCTCGGCATCTGGGGCGCCATCGCGATGGGTGCGCTGGGCGTGTGGATCGGATGCCGCCGCCGCGGCATCGCGATGCCGCCCTACGCCGACGCCGTCGCGCCCGGCATCGCCCTCGCGCAGGCCCTGGGCCGCTGGGGCAACTGGTTCAACCAGGAGCTGTACGGCAAGCAGACCGACGTCCCCTGGGCCGTCGAGATCGACGCGGACCACTCCGTCACCGGCACCGCCGAGACCTTCCACCCAACCTTCCTGTACGAGTCGCTGTGGTGCGTCGGCGTCGCGCTGCTGGTCATCTGGGCCGACCGGCGCTTCCGCCTCGGCCACGGCCGGGCCTTCGCGCTCTACGTCGCGGCGTACACCGCGGGCCGCGGCTGGATCGAGTACCTGCGCGTGGACGAGGCGCACGACGTCCTCGGGCTGCGGCTCAACGTCTGGACGTCGATCCTGGTCTTCGCCGCCGCGGTGGCCTACATCGTGGTCTCGGCGAAGAAGCGGCCGGGCCGCGAGGAGGTCGTGGAGCCGGGCGCCGCGGACGGCGAGCCCGGGGACGGCGGCCCG
>NZ_JACBXC010001197.1 GCF_013870535.1 Streptomyces phytophilus
AGCCGGCGCGGTGGCGGCCGTGGCGGTTCCGGATGTCCAACGACGTCTGGGGCAAGCCGGTCGTCTCCGGCAACCTGCTCTACGTCACCTCCTTCGAGGTCCACGCGCTGGACGTGACCAGCGGCAGGCGGCAGTTCAAGACCCGCGAGGTCGCCTGGTCCATGGCGCTGGCCGAGGGCCTGGTGCACGCCTCGGACGGCCCCAGCCTGTACGCCCTCGACGCCGCGGACGGCCGCGAGCGCTGGCGCCAGGCCACCGGCGGCTGGGTGTACTCGCTCCAGGTCGCCGCCGGCACCGTCGTCACCGGCACCCGCGGCGGCGGCATGCAGGCCCGGCACGCGGCGACCGGCGAGCCGCTGTGGGAGCTGACCGGCGCCCAGACGGAGTTCGAGACGCAGGAGGCCGGGCCGCTGGCCCACGACGGCACGGTCTACGTCTGGGGCGAGGGCCGGCTGCGCGCCCTGGACACCCGCTCCGGCGCCGAGCGCTGGTCGTACCCGATCGGCGACGCCGCCGCCTGCGGCGGCGTCCCGGTGCGGCTGCTCCCGGTGGATGCCACCGCCGGTACAGCGGCGGGCCCCACGGTCTTCGCGTCCGCGGGCAAGCGAGTCCTGGCTCTGGACGCGGCGTACGGCACGCTGCGCTGGACGTTCGAGGCCCCCGCGGTGCTCCTGAGCCCGCCCGCGTACGCCCCGGGCGCGGCCCTGACCGGCGGCGGCGTCTTCGTCGCCGACCACCTCGGCACGGTCTACGCCCTCGACGCCGCCGACGGCCGCGAGCGCTGGCGCATCGCCACGGAGGCCCGCCAGTCCATCGAACCCGTCCTCGTCGCCGACAACCACGTCCACGTGGGCAGCGGCGCCGCGCTCTACACCCTCGACGCCGTCGCCGGCACCCCGATGTGGCGCTTCGCCACCCGCGGCGACCTGATCGGCACCCCGGTCGCCGCGGACGGCCGCGTCCACTTCGGCTCCGCGGACCACTGCATCTACGCGGTCGACGCGGTCGGCGGCCAGCTCCGCTGGAAGCTCGCCACGGACGGCGAGATCACCGGCTCCCCCGTCGTCGCCAACGGCGTCGTCTACGCCTGCAGCAAGGACCGCTGCGTCTACGCCCTGGACGCCGAGAAGGGCACCGCCCGCCGCTGACGCCGGGGTCCGCGGCCGGCTTCTCAGCGCCGCAGGAGGTCGACCATGCCCTGCGGGTTCTTCGCGTCGCGCTCCGCGAGGCAGCGGCGCATCAGCTCGAAGTACGGGGTGAGGAGTTCCGGACTGACGCCCTGCTGGCGTGCGGTGTCGAGGAACGCGGGGGTGCCGGCCACCTGCATCGCGAGGCCGGCGACCTCCTCCTCGGGGTCGGCGCCGGCGGTGAGTTCGGCGGCGATCCGGTGCGCCACCGGGGCCATGGCGGTGAGCCAGCCGGTCAGCAGCCCGGCGAACTCCGCCGGGTCCAGGTCCTCCCCGCGGACCAGGGCGAAGGCGTGCGTGACGCCGGCGAACATGCCGTACATGGCGCTCAGCAGCGCCACGTCCTGCAGCGCCGCGAAGCCCGGGTCGGCGCCGGCGTAGGTGGCGCCGGCCGGGACGGCGAGGGTTGCGCGGTGGTCGTCGAAGAGGTCGCGCGGGCCGCTGTAGAGGACGTAGCCGCCGGTCTCCGGGGCGCCGATCATCGGCGGGATGGCCATGATCCCGCCGTCCAGGTAGCGCGCGCCCCGCTCCGCCGCCCAGGCCGCGCGGTCGCGGGCCTGGGCGGGGGTCGAGGTGGTCAGGTTGACGACGTCCTTGCCGGCGAGGTCCGCGCCGGCGAGTACCTCGCCGACCGACGCGTCGTCCA
>NZ_JACBXC010001198.1 GCF_013870535.1 Streptomyces phytophilus
CCGGCGGCGCTGGAGGTCTGTGTTGGCGGCGTTGACGGCGAGTTGGCCGGTGCCGTGGTGGTCGGCGATGGTGAACCAGACGCTGCCGTCGTCTTCCTGGACGGCCTGGTGGCCGTCGCCGAGGTCGTAGTAGCGGGTGGCCTGGGCCTTCGTGGCGCCTTTGGGGAGGGTGACCTCGGTGTGGCCGAGGTAGAGGGTCGTCTCGCTGGAGGTGCTGCCGATGAGGCGGTTGCCGTCGGCGTCGTAGAGGTATGAGGTGCTCTTCGTGCCGCCGGCGCCGTCCGGTTCGGAGACCGAAGCCAGGTGGCCCTCTGCGTCCCAGGTCAGGTTCTGGGTGCTCCCGGCCAGGGTCCGGGTGGACGTGTTGCCGGCTTCGTCGTAGGTGTAGCTGTCGGTGCTGGTGCCCGTGGGGCCGGTTCTCGTCACGTCGGTGAGGGCGTGGGGCTGCGGCTGGCCGGGGGCGGGGTAGCTGTAGTAGCCGAACCTGGTGCTCCTGCCGGTCGTCAGGTCCACGGATGCGCCTCGACGGTGTAGCCGCCGGAGGTGCCGAGGAGGTACGCCACGGTGTCCGCCCGCGGCGCGACGGCCACCGGCATCGCCGGGGACGTCGACCCCGCCATCCACTCCAGCGGCTGCGACCAGCCCGCGCCGTCGCTCCCGGAGTCGCCCCGCAGCCCGCGGCCAGCACCAGCCCCAGCACAGCCGCGACACCGGCCACCGGCCTCGCCACCCGCATGCACTCCCCCTACAGACCGTCAGTCGGGCTTCAGGGTGTGGGTGCGGGCGGTGTCAGTGCTGCCTGCATGGCCGGGCCGTCGACATACGAGTGCTTCTCCAGTACCTCGCCGTCGCGGACCGGGACGAAGTCCGCCAGGTCGATGGCGACCGCGGAGGGCGGGGAGGTCGAAGGCGAGGTCGGGGACGAGGGCGAAGGAGTCGGCTGCCGCGGCGCGGATCTCGTCGCGGCCGCGGGCCGGGGGCTGGCCCGAGTGGGGGTGGAAGACCGAGTCGGGGGTGTGGAGTTCGGCGATACGGGCGGGGTCGCGGGCTTCCCGGCAGGCGTGGTAGCGCTCGAACAGGTCGCGGGTGGATGTCGTGTCCATCGGCCGGCCTCCGTCGCAGGCGCTGATCGCCGCCGGGCGCGAGCTGTTCGGGCGGCTCGGCTACGGGGGCGTCAGCACCGTGGCGATCGCCGACGCCGCCGGGGTGAGCCGGGGGGCGATGTACCACCAGTTCGCGGACAAGCGGGATCTCTTCGAGGCGGTCTTCGAGGACGTCGAGCGCGAGCTGGTCGGGGAGATCGACGCGGCCGTGTCCGCCCACGGTGCGGCCGATCCGGTCGACAGCCTGATCGTCGGCTGCCTCGCCTGGCTCGACGCCTCGGCGGATCCCGCGGCGCAGCGCATCATCCTGCTCGACGCGCCCGCCGTGCTCGGCTGGGCGCGGTGGCGGGAGGTGGAGTTGCGGCACACCATCGGGCTGCTGGAGTCGGCGCTCACCGGTGCGGTCGCGGCGGGCCGGATCCGTACGCGGGCCGTGCGGCCGCTGGCGCTCGTGCTCGTGGGGGCGCTGGACGAGGCGGCCCAGTATCTCGCCCACGGCGGGGACTCGGCGCGGGACGACCTCGCGATCAAGTCGATCATCCGGCAGCTCGTCTCCGGGCTGGCGTCCGGCGCGGCGCCCACAGCCTGATCCCCTCCCCCGCCAGCCGCTCCGGCAGGTCCGCCAGCCGCGGCAGCTGCTCCAGGTGGTGTACGCCGGCGGGCAGGCCGGCGGTGAGCAGTTCGCGGGTGGCGTACGCGGCCACCAGGCCGGTGACGGTGCTCTGTTCGC
>NZ_JACBXC010001199.1 GCF_013870535.1 Streptomyces phytophilus
GGCGCAGGCGCTCGAACAGGGCGCGGACGGGGGAGACCGCAAAAGGCACTTCGCGGGCCATTCGCAACGTATGCCCGGTGCGACCCGCCGGTATTCAGCGGCCTGACGCAGAATGGGCCATGTGCTGGACATGTCGAACGAGGAGTTCGAGGAACTGGTCGCGCAGGCCCTCGACCGGATCCCGGCGGAACTGACCCGCCTGATGGACAACGTCGCGGTCTTCGTCGAAGCCGAGCCGCCCCCGGACGACCCGGGCCTGCTCGGGCTCTACGAGGGCACGCCCCTGACCGAGCGCGGCGAGTGGTACGCGGGCGTGCTCCCGGACCGCATCACCATCTACCGCGGCCCGACGCTGCGCATGTGCGAGTCGCGGGAGGACGTGGTCGCGGAGACGGAGATCACGGTGGTGCACGAGATCGCCCACCACTTCGGCATCGACGACGAGCGGCTGCACGCGATGGGGTACGGCTGAGAAAGCCGCCCGGGATCGCCGCCCGTGCGGCCATAATGCAACTCACCGCGCGGGACGGCCTGATGGCGGCTTCCCGTCGGACGCGGGGAGGGCGTGTGCGCGTACGTATCGGCGACGGCGGACCGACCGGCGAGGACCTGACCGGCCGCTTCGCACGCTGGCTGGCCGGAGACCGGACCGTGGGCCGGCAGGTCACCATGAACGGGGAACGCCCGGACACGGCGGCCGGCGGCATGTCGGGAGCCCCGCTGGAGTGGATCGGCCTGGGCCTGAGCACCGGCTTCTCCGCCGCGAGCCTGGTCTACGCCCACCTGGGCTTCCGGGCCGCTCTCCCGCCGCGCGAACGCTCGGGTGCGCGGATGGTGGTGGAGCACGACGGGGTACGCATCGTGATCGAGGACGGGGGACCGGAGGACGTCGCCCGGCTGGCGCGCCTGCTGGGGAGCGGCGGCGAGGAACCCGGCGCCGGCCCCGGAACCGCGCCCGGCCCCGGAACCCCGCCCGGCAACGGGGACCGGACGGAGGAGGAAACCGGAGGGACCGAGGGTGGCGCTGCCTGATCCGCGTAAGAGCCGGGCGGTACTGGTCGGCGTCAGCGACTACGCGCACTCCGACCTGGCGCCGATGCCGGCCGCGGAGGCGGGTGCCGAGCACCTGGCGCGACTGCTGTGCGACGCGTCGGTCTGGGGACTCCCGCAGGAGCACGTCACCGTCCTCGGCAGGGACGCCACGCAGCAACGGATCCTGACGGTGGTCAGGGACGCCGCGCAGGCCACCGACGAGACCCTGTTCGTGTACTTCGCGGGCCACGGGCTGCGCGACCCGGGCGAGCGCCTCCACCTGGCCCTGGCCGAGGCCGACCCCGACTACCCCCAGATCGGCACCCTGTCCTACCGCCAGCTCCGCGACCTGATGAGGCAGGCCGGCCACCGGGCCAGGCACCGCGTCACCGTCCTGGACTGCTGCTACAGCGGAATCGCCGGCGGCATGTCGGACGCGGCGGGCCCGACCCGGGACGACCTGGCCACGGCCCTGGGCGAACGCGACGACGCACGCGCCGCGGGCGGGAGCGACGAGGACGACTACGGGGACTGCGTGCTGGCCTCGGCGCCGGCGCAGAGCAGGTCGTTCGTACGCCCCGGCGCGACGCTCCCCGAGTTCACGGGTGAGCTGGTCGCGACCCTGGAGGCGGGCATCACCGGCGCCGGGCCGATGGTGACGCTGGAAGGGGCCTGGCGCAGGATCCGCGACCGCATGCGGGGCAGGGGCAGCCCGGAGCCCCAGTTGTTCGCGCAGAACAACGCCACGCACCACATCCACTTCCGCAACCGGGCTCCCCTCCCCGAGGACG
>NZ_JACBXC010000012.1 GCF_013870535.1 Streptomyces phytophilus
GAGGTCGACCGCGCCGACCCCGCCCTCGGCACCCCGCCGCACGCCTTGGTGCTCGCCACCGCCACGGAGTTCCCGGCGCAGCACTGGATGCCCGCGACCGAGGAGGCGCACCGGCCCGACCTCCGCGCCGACATGGCGTTCTTCGAGACCCCCGGCGGCGGCGCGGTCTTCGCCACCGGCTCGATCGCCTGGTGCGGGGCGCTGCCGTACAACGGCTACGCCAACAACGTCTCCACGATCACCCGCAACGTCCTGGACCGCTTCCTGTCGCCCGAGCCCTTCGACCCGCCACCGCTGAGGTAGCCATGACAGAGCAGGACTTCTCGTCCGGGGCAGCCGCCGCGCCGCGCCGGCGCCGCCCGTCCCGTATCGCCATGACCCCCGGGGAACGCGACGCCTTCCTGGCGGCCGGGCGGGTCTGCCGGGTGGCCACCGGCGGCCCGCGCGGGCCCCATGTCAGCCCGCTGTGGTACGTCTGGGACGGCACCGCGCTGTGGCTGTACTCCCTGGTCGACAGCAAGCGCTGGCGGGACCTGGCGGACGACCCGCGGGCCGCGGTGGTCGTCGACGACGGCCACGACTACGGCGAGCTGCGCGGCGTCGAGCTGCGCGGCACGGTCGAGCAGGTCGGCGAGGTGCCGCGTACGGGCGAGCCCGTGCCGGAACTCGCCGTGCCGGAGCGGCTCTTCGGCGAGAAGTACTCCGGCGGAGAACTGCGCCTGGACGGCCGGCACGGCTGGCTGCGTCTCGTCCCGGCGTACGCCGCCGGGTGGGACTTCCGCAAGATGGCCGGCCCCCGGTGACCGCCGGTGGCGCCGATCGGACGGTGCGTACGGAGCGGCACGACCGGGTGCTCGTGGTGCGGATGTGCCGGGAGCACAAACGCAACGCCGTGGACCGCCGGCTCGCAGACGGGCTCGACGCGGCGTTCAACCTCCTGGAGGACGACCCGGAGCTGTGGGCGGGCGTACTCACCGGCTCCGGGGGCGTGTTCAGCGCCGGCAGCGACCTCACCGCCCGGGGCGACTACGTCACCGAGCGCGGCGGCGCGTACGGCCTGATCCGCCGCAGGCGGCGCAAGCCGCTCATCGCAGCCGTCGAGGGGCCGGCGCTCGGCGGCGGCCTGGAGCTGGTCCTCGCCTGCGACCTCGTGGTGGCCTCGGCCACCGCCCGCTTCGGCCTGCCGGAGGTCTCCCGCGGGGTGGTCCCCACCTGCGGCGGCCTCTTCCGCGGCCCGCGGACCCTGCCCGTCAACCTGGCCTGCGAGCTGGTCCTGACCGGCGACCCGATCGACGCCGAGCGTGCCCACTCCGCCGGCCTCGCCAACCGCGTCACCCCCGAAGGCGGCGCCCTCGCGGGGGCGCTGGAGCTGGCCGCGCGGATCTGCGGCAACGCCCCGGCGGCGGTCCAGGCGAGCCTGGCCGCCGTGGACCGCTGCCTGAGCGCTGCCGACGACCTCGGCTGGCGGGCCACGGAGGAGGCCGCGGAGACCGTGCACGCCTCGGCCGACTACACGGAGGGCGTGACGGCCTTCGTGGAGAAGCGCCCGCCCCGCTGGTCCGGCCGCTGACCGGAGAACCCGGCGGCGCGCGGCGCACCCGCCCGCCGATCTGCCCTCGGACACGGAGCGCCTGGTCGCGCCCGCCGATGTACTGGATGCCTTGCCTGATCCGCGTCGCGCGCGCGGCCGCCGCTACCGGCTCGGTGCGCTGCTGGTGCTTTGAGCCTCCGCCAACTTGAAGGGGCAGGTCGAAGGGCTGGTGTGACCCGTACTCGGGGGACTCACCCTGGTCGTGGGCGGCAGTCTGCGGAGAAGATCGTTCGTCAGGAGCCGCTCTCCTTGGTGCGCGCCCCGAAGTCGCGATGTCCTCCGGGGCGCGCTGCAGGGGTTCGGGTTCAGGCGTTGTAGCCACCGTGGGCGTCCAGCACTGCGCCCGTGACGTACGACGCGGCGGGGCTGGCCAGAAAGGCGATCGCCGCGGCGATTTCGTCGGGGTGCCCCAGGCGTTGCATGGACAGCGAGCTGACCAGGGTCTTGAGGGTCTCGGGGTCCGGCGCTTCCATGCCGCCGTCCATGATTCCGGCCTCCACGACGTTGGCCGTGATGTCCCGGGGCCCGAGGTCTCGTGCGACCCCCATGGTGTACCTCTCGATCCCTGACTTGGTCGCCGCGTAGTCGGCAGCTCCCGGGACACCGACCCGGGAGCCCACTCCGGAACTCACCGTGACGATGCGGCCGCCCGCGCGAAGTACTCGGGAGGCGGCCCGGATGACGGCGATCACGCCGAGGTAGTTGGTGGCGTGCATCCGGTCCAGTGCGGCAGTGTCGGCGGCAGGGTCGTCCACCGTGCCACCCGCGGTGATCGCCGCGTTGTTGACGAGGATGTCCAGGCCGCCGAAGTGCGCGACCACGTCGTCGATCAGCGCCGGCGCCCGACTCATGTCCGCCTGGTCGGACTTGAAGGCGACGGCCTTGGCTCCCTTGCCGCGCACCTCGTCGACGACGGCCTGCGCCTTCTTCTCGGAGCTGACATAGGTGAACGCGACGTCGGCGCCCTGCTCGGCCAGCAGTCGTACCGTCGCGGCTCCGAGTCCGCGCGACCCCCCGGTGACCAGGGCGGCCTTGCCCGTGAGTGGCTTGCTCATTCTTCTCACCTCGTTGATTGGCCCTTCTCGACAGTCGCAACGCTAATTGTTACGACAGGCTGTTGCAACCTTAACTGTTACGACTCTGCTGTCGTAACATGAAGCATTGCGACCGACGGGAGGGATCATGAGCGCCAATAGCAGGCTGACCATCGCCGCCCACGCGCTGGCCTGGATCGGCCTCTACCAGCGCCAGGGCCACGAGGTCGCCACCTCCGAGCAGATCGCGACCAGCGCGAACACCAACCCCGTAGTGATCAGACGGCTGCTCGGCGAGCTGCGCAGGGCCGGGCTCGTGGAGTCCCGGCGGGGCGTGGGCGCGGGCTGGTCGCTGGCGCGCGAGCTGGAGTCGATGACCCTGCTCGACGTGTACGAGGCAGTGGAACCCGGCCCGCTGTTCGCGATGCACCGCACCACCCCGGACCAGGGATGCGTGGTGGGTCACGGCATCCAGCCGGCGATGCAGGGTATCTACGAGGGCATCGAGGAGACCCTGAGACACGAGCTGGCCCGCGTCACGCTTGAGAACGTACTTTCGGACGTACTAGCGGCACCTCGCTAGCCTCCCCGTTACGCCCTGACATCGCCAAGATCCCCATCCATGCCCAGACCAGTGAATAGCCTGGCAACCAGTCACGCCAAAGACGGTTGCGCCATCTCTCGCTCCAGGAGCAGCTTCTCGGTTCGCACTCACCGTGACCGGGCGGCCTTCTAGGATCCGGTGCATGCTGGATCCCGAGCTGCTGGAGCGGATCACCGCGCGGCGCGCGGAGCTGGACGAACTCGAAGAACAGCTGGCCAAGCAGCCGGCGGAGGTGCGGGCTGAGCGGGACGCGCTCGCCGTCGCGGAGCGGGTCCTTGAGCGGATGAGCGAACAGCTCGCCGACGAGCGCGCCTCTGTCGCGGCGGCGCCCGGACAGGTGGGCGGACGTGCGGTGATGCTGATCCCGCACCGCACCTCAGGCGTGGAGGAGACCACCCTTCCGCCGGACTACCAGCGCATTCTCGCCGCCGTGCGGCAGGCCGCCGGTCCGGTCATGGCCCGGCAGGTCGGCACGCGCAGGGAATCGACGTCAGCGTGCGGGGCAAGCTGGAGCCGCTGCGTGGGAAGCTGGTCAGACTCGTCGATCGCGGCTGGCTACGCAAACTACCCGATGGCCGGTTCACCACCCGCTGTGACCTGATCTGCCGTCTGCGGCAGCGCGGCGCTGGCGTAACCGGGGTGCCCCCGGCGGCCGTTGGAATTGTGTGACGAAAACCGAAAAGCACGCCGAGGACACCTGCCCGCTTGTCTACCAGTGCCGTCTGCCGCTGTCCTCACGCACCGTCAACCACCTCGCCGATCTGCTGCGACGTCACCTGAAAGTGATCCGGTCCAGGTGGCGGATCCTGCCGCCCGGGAAGATCGCGGTGATCGTCCTGGCCGTGCTGCGCCACGATCAGTGCCTGGCCGACATGGCAGGGCGGAAACAACGTGTCCGAGTCGACCGTCCGCCGCTGGCGCGACGAGCTGATCGCCCTGCTCGCCGCGCAGACGCCGCGCCTGGATCGCACCCTGAAGAAGGTCGCCAGGCAGGGCGGGGAGGTGGTCTTGATCGACGGCACCTCATCGCCACCCAGCGCCGCACCGGAAAGGCCGAGCGGCGAAACTACTCCGGCAAACACCACCATCACGGCCTGCACTTCCTCGCCCTGACCGACGAGAGGGGTCGGCTGATCTGGATATCCGCCGCCAGGCCCGGCCGCACCCCACGACAACACCGCCGCCCGCCAGAATCACCTCCTGGCCCACCTGCGCGCCGCCGGCCTCGGGGCCCTGGCGGACCTCGGCTTCCGCGGCCTGGACAGCGACGTACGCAATCCCGTGATCACCACCGGCTTCCACTCCAGCCGCACCCACAAGCTCACCCCCGGCCAGAAGACCGCCAACCGCGTCATCGCCGTCGGCCGCGCACCGGTCGAACACGGCTTCGCCCCACCTCAAGAACTGGCGGATCCTCACCAAGCTCCGCACCAATCCCGCTCGCGCCACCCACCTCCTGCGCGCCCTGCTTGCTCTGACAAACCTCGAAGTCAGCCGCAGACGGACGATCTACTCCGCAGACTGCCGCCGACGACCAGCGTGAGCACCCCCAGAGCCGGTCACACCAGCCCTTTGACCTGCGCCTTCGAGTTGACGGAGGCTCTTTGCACCACCGCGGTCTTGGCAGGCGCCGCCTCCCTCGCAGCGATCAGCCGCTTCGCCGCCGGCCTGGATCCGCGGCTGCGTCACCGGATCGGCCCGGTCCACGCCGTCCCGCGCGCCTGCACCCTGGGCCGGCTGCTGGCCCGCCTGGACGGTGACGCCCTGGACGCCGCCGTGGGTTTGCGGCGCAGCAAGTTTCCGACCCGGCGCCAGGTGTAGTAGCGCAGGTTGGCGAAGGTGCGGCTGGACACGCTAGGCCGGAAGTAGACGCACCAGCCCTTGAGCGCCGGGTTGAGCTGACGCAGTAGGGTATCGAGCGGCTGGCTCCTGTCAGTCGTCCACATCGTCCTGACCTTGCCGGTGATGGCCTTGAAATCTTGCTGGACGTATGTCGCCGTCGCCGCGGTGGCGCTGGGGCGGAGGCAGATGCCGTCGAAGGACTCAACCGATCAGTACAGGCCCTCGACGGCGGCGGTCGCAGTGTCCTGGAATTCCGTTACGGGGGCGCGGTCGAAGTCGTTCATGTCACTCCAGCGGACGACTGTGACGGCGTCGCCGTCGCGACCCACCGCGAGCAGGACGACGCTGCTGTCGCCCTGGGGCACAGATGTGTGCAGCCCATGGACGCGGGCACCGTCCTCGACGGAGAGTGTGCCGTAGTCCCGGTACTCCGCAATGGCGCCGGGGTACTTCTCCTCGTACTCGCTTGCACACCGCTCGATCGCCTGGTCCAGGAGCGCTGCCAGTTCGGCGGCGGCGGACTCGTCACCCGGTACGGCGATGATCTGGTTAGCGTAGATGGTCAGCTCGGTCCGGAACTCGCGGTGCTGTGTGGCGGGCCCGTCCGGCAGCAGCCCCTCCAGGCAGAAGGGCGGGGACTCTGGGAGGCCGGCGGTCACCGCATCGGCAGTCCAGGGAAACTCGGGGTCCTGTGGCAGGTCGCTTGTCTCAAGGAACCCCGGACTCGCAGCCTTCGAGGTTTCCTCAGCGTTCTCGGTGGCGGTGGTGTCCCCTGCGTCCGACTGATCGGACTGGTCAGCTTGATCCGACGAGTCCGGCAGGGCCGACGAGTCCGACGGGGCCGACGCCGAGGCGCCGGGGGCGTCTGAGCCGTCATTGGTCTCCGCCGCGTCGGAGGCACTGCAGGACAGGGTGGCGGCGACCAGGGCCAGCGCGAAGCCGCTGAGGGTCGCGGCCTTCGCACGGCGGCCGGGACGGCGGGCGTGAGCGGTCATGTGGTGGTCCCCCTGGTGTGAGAGGTGCGGATGGTGTGGATGTGAGAACGCCAGGAGACTGCGTGACGGCGGTGCGGCGGGACAACCTCGCCGCCCGAATCCGGGACGATAGAACGCCGTTCGCGCCGCTGACCGGGGCGTTCGTGAGGGCGGCGGAACGCCGTTTCCGGGCGTGTGGGAGGGTGACGGTCCACACGCGAGCGGGGAGTTACGGTGAAGCCGACGAGAAGGGCGCGGGAAGTTGAGGACTTCGCCGCGTACCTGAGTCGCGTCAAGGAGCGCGGCGGGCAGAGTTACGGATCTTTGGCCCGGCGGTTGAACGTCAGTGCTTCCACGCTGCACCGCTACTGCTCCGGTGAGGCGGTGCCGGCGGACTTCGCACTGCTGGAGCGCCTCGCCCAGATGTGCAAGGCGACACCGGAGGAGCGACTGGAACTCCACCGGACGTGGCTGGCCGCGACACAGGCCCGCCGGATGCCGGAGCGCGGGCCCGCCGACCCCGAGCCCGCGGACCCCGAGCCCGCGCCACGACGGCCGCGCGGCCGCCGCTCCAGGTACGTCGCCGTGGCTATGGCGGCGGGCGTCATCGCCGTCGTGGTGATGCTGGCCGCGCTCATGAGTCCCGACCCGGCCGGTGACCCCAACCCGGACCCGAACCCTGACGTGGAATCGTCCGAGGATCGGGATCTGGCCGGGGACCCAGACCCAGACCCGGACGCGTCCGAGGATCAGGCCCCGGCCGAGAACCCGAGCCCGGATGTGGACGCCCCTGAGGATCGGGATCTGGACGCGGGTCAGGGGCAGGAGGACGCGCCGGCACCGCTGGACTGGACGGTGGACTCGCACGTCTGGCAGAGCGGCTGCTCCCACCGATACCTCATCGACCGCCCGGCCGGCGAGGTGCCCGCGCCCCCCGCGCAGCAGGACGCGAAGGCGTGGGCGGAGTCGCTGGGCGCGGTGCACGGCGGACAGACGCTGGTGCGGGTCACCGTCCAGGGCCGCGACTCGGCGGCCGTCGTGCTGGAGGCGTTACGGGTCCGGGTGGCCGAACGTGCCGCTCCCGCCCAGGGGAACGTCTTCAGCATGGATATCGGTTGCGGCGGCGCGGTCGTCCCGCGCGCCTTCGAGGTGGACCTTGACGCCGATCGCCCGCTTGCCCTGTCCCGGCCCGGCAGCGACGAGAACGGCGAGATCCCCGCCGTGACCTTTCCCTACGCCGTCTCCGTCAGCGAGCCCGAGGTCCTGCTGGTCACCGCCGACACCATGGCGTGCGCCTGCGACTGGTACCTGGAGCTGGAGTGGTCCAGCCAGGGCCGCTCCAGCACAGTCCGCATCGACGACGGCGGACGCCCCTTCCGCACCAGCAGCGTCGACGGGCTCCCGCAGTACGACTACTGGGGATCCGACGACAACTGGACCCCGAGTGAGTAAGCCTTAGAGGGCGTTTGAACAGGCAGATGGCGCCGGAAAGTCCGCACCGAGGTCATCGAACGCGTCCTGGCCGCGATGGCCGACGCCTGAGTCATGCCGGAGCCGTCGCCTACCTGGTGGGTACCTTCCGTGTGGTCGATGAGGGAAGCTGGGGTTCGTGCGGCGGCGTTCTGTCCGTCCTATACCTCCTCGGCAGCGGCGTGTTGCCGGCTCACGGCCATGTTGTCGCGCGGGAGGTAGCGGAAGACATAGACGCCCTCGGCCTCATCGGCCTCGAATTCGATCGGATGCACGGCGCCAACCTGGCCGCCGTCCCTTCGCCGACACCCCACGATTAACGCCTGTCGACGCTCCCCAGATGGAGAAGGCTTCGCGGATGCTTGCGCGGGCGGCGAAGGTGCTGTTCGAGGAACTGGAGCTGGTCGAGGAGCACGGGACGGACGTGGACGTGGCAGCGCTTTGGGCGGCGCTGGAGGAAGTCGCCCCGCGCGCCGCCGTGATGACCGCCGCGGCCACGGTGGTCGCGCTGGTGCCCGAGGACGAGGGCTAGGGCCTGTGTGATGTCGTGATCAATCGGCTGTTCGCAGCAGTTCGTCGATCCAGATCATGGAGGCACGGAGTTCGAGGCCGGCGAGGTAGCTCTCGGGCGTCTTGTCGAAGCGTGTGGCGATGCCGCGCCAGTCCTTCAGCCGGTTGATCAGGCGCTCGACGGCGTTTCGTTCCTTGTAGAGGTCGGCGTCGTGGCTGACGGGCCTGCCGCCTCGGCTGCCCTTCTTCTTGCGGTTGGCGGCCTGGTCCTCCTTCTCCGGGATGACTGCCTTGATACAGCGTTTTCGCAGGTAGGCGCGGTTGGCGCGGGACGAGTAAGCCTTGTCCGCGGCGACCGTGCCCGGCCGGGTGCGGGGCCGGCCGACCGGCAGACGCACACGGATCTTCTTCAGCACGGGGATGAACTGCGGGCTGTCCGCGGCCTGCCCGGTGGTCAAAACGAACGACAATGGCCGGCGCTTCCGGTCCGCAGCGAGGTGAATCTTGCTGGTCAGCCCACCGCGTGACCTTCCGAGCAGAGCCTCCTTCAGGCGGAGTCTGCGTCGCTGGCGGACGCGTCGGCGCTCTTCCCGTTCAGGCTCGTCTCCGCCATCCCGCCCGTTCTGTTCCGCCTCGCGGCCCCCTTTTGCCGGGCCTTCTCCTGCTCTGCGGCGGCTTCCTCAAGAGCCTCCATGACGTCCGCGCCGACGAGCATCCCGGCGGCGTCGTGGTGAGCGCGGGCGGTCGTGGAGTCCACGCTGACCAGGGACAAGTCCACCGTGCCCTGGCGCGCGGCCTCGGCGATCAGGCCCTCCAACAGGGCAGTGAAGACACCGGCGTCCCGCCACACCCGGAAGCGTCCGTAGACGGTCGGCCAGGGCCCGAACCCGCCCGGCATCTCACGCCACTGCGCGCTTGTCCTGAACCGCCAGATCACCCCCTCGAACTGATCCCGCAACCGCTCGGGATACGGGCCGTACTCACCTATCGGGAGGTACGGCTCGATCAACTTCCATTGCTCATCGGTGAGTTGCCTGCGCGTCACGAACGACTCCCTACCGGATACGCCCCCCGGGCGGAACGGAACCGCAAGGATTGATCACGACATCACACAAGCCCTAGTTGCGCACCCACGGCGTCACGCGCTGAAGACGATCCGCACCGCCCCCGGGCGGCGCCCCGATCTACATCATCCTGGACAACCTCTCCGCCCACACCGGTGCCAACATCCTCGCTGGGCGAAGAAGAACATGGTCAAGCTGTGCTTCACCCCGACCTACGCATCCTGGGCCAACCCGATCGAGGCCCACTTCGGGCCGCTGCGGCAGTTCACTCTGGCCAACTCCCACCACCGCAGCCACCCCGCGCAGACCCGGGCCCTGCACCGCTACCTGCGCTGGCGCAACGCCAACGCCCGCCACCCCGATGTCCTGCAGCGGGCCTACCGGCTCGTCGGCTTCCGGCTCCGGCGCCTGCACTGTGGCGGTGGACGTCTTGGAGAAGGCGCCGGCAGCGGTCACCGTAGAGACCGCGAACTCCTGGCGGCTGCCCTCGGGCCGCAGGGGGCGGGCCCAGTGTGCAGGTCTGCGCGCAGATCGCGGCTGGCACGTCCATCTGCGATCGGCCGTCGTTGATCCGGTAGCGGCTGATCCTCTTCACCGGCTGCCATTGCAACCGGACGCGCCCGTCCTGTACGGCCGCGGACAACGTCGGCATCCGGATCGACGGGTCCAGTTCGGCCTGCTGACCGCCGTCACCCCTGCGGGGATCGGTGGCCTTCTCCCAGAAATCGCCGCTGGAGCACGAGGCCAGTAACACCATGACGCCGGGGACGCTCGTCAGCGCGCGTACCGATCTTCCCTGCACCGCACACCTGTTCCCTCCTCCCCGTGGCCAACGTCGGCGCCGCCGACCATACCCAGCCCCACCGACCACAGAAAGCCAAGGTGAGGCCCTTGCCGGACGAATTGTCTTCCGGTGCAGGTAGTGCGATCAGAATGTGCCGCAAGAGGCGACTCACCTCAGGGATGCGAAGTGACGCATATGCTGAGAGGGTATGGCTGGAAGTCCTCGGGGGGCAGCGGCGAATGGAATTTCAATAGCGAGTCGTGGTCACCCCAAGCTTGATCACGGCGGAGATCACCCCCACACGGTTGGGACACCACTCAGTCATTCGGGATAGCACAGTGGACAGGGAAAAAGCCTCGTTCGGTCAGGCTCTGCGGCAGATGAGGAGGGCGCAGGGGCTCTCCCTACGGGCCCTGGCGGCACGTGCGGCCTATAGCCCGGGCTGGCTGAGTCGAGTCGAGAATGAACTAGTTGAACCCACCGTCGAGTTGGCGCAGGTCTGCGACGAGGCACTGGAGGCCGGCGGCCGGCTGTACCAGCTGGCGCTCCGGACGCAGGAGGAGGATCCGCGCGAGTGGGCGCCCCGTCCGGCCCAGCTCCCGCCGGGCGCCGGCCCGGGGTTCGTTGGCCGCACGAGAGAACTGACGCAACTCGACTGGCACCTCGACCGAGCAGAGCACGCCGGGACCGTGATGATCACGGTGATCGACGGGCCGCCGGGAGCGGGCAAGACGGCGCTGGCGGTTCGGTGGGCCCATCAGGTGAACCACCGCTTCCCCGACGGAGTCCTCTTCACCGATCTGGGAGGGTTCTCCCCGGCAGAGCAGCGGGCGACCCCGCATGGGGTTCTGGAGAACTTCCTCGCCGCCCTCGGTGTTCCTGCACGATCCATCCCTCCGGGCATCGAGCAACGTGGAGCGTTGCTGAGGAGCCTCGTACACGGACGCCGCATTCTGATCGTTGCCGATAACGCCGCCGACAACTCGCAGGTCAGACCGCTGCTACTCGGGGCCCCCGGCTGTGCCGTGGTCGTCACCAGCCGCAGACGACTCACCGAGCTGGCCGTGCACGACAGCGCGGCCCGCGTTGCCCTTGGACCCATGCCTTCGGAGGAATCCGTTGTGCTCTTGAGCGCGGCGATAGGGGCCCGTGCCGACGGCGAGCCGCACGCGACCCGTCAACTGGCGCAGCGGTGCGCGCACTTGCCCCTGGCGCTACGGATTGCCGCCGAGAGGCTCGCCGCCCACCCGCAGATGCGAGTGTCCGATCTTGTTGCAGACCTTACGGGCGGTGCGCACCGGCTGGACGCCTTGGCGACGGATCAGGTGACGGTTCGCACAGCGATATCCTGGTCGTATCGCCAATTGGCGTATGAGGATCCTGAGACCGCCCGCCTCTTCAGACTACTGAGCTTGCTACCAGAGCGCGTCACCGTCGATGCCGTCGTCGCGGCGTCCGGCCAACCCCAATCAGAGGTGCACCAGCGCCTTGAGCGACTGGAAGCGATGCACCTGATCGAGGTGGGCACTGGCGAAAGCTGGATCATGCACGAACTTCTGCGATCGTACGCCAGGAACATGACCGTGGAAGAGGATTCCCCGTACGACAGGGCTGCGATAATTCGCCGTATGGTGGAATGGTATGTGCACACCGCAGACTCGGCGCACAAAGCCCTGTCGCCGAACTGGCATCGCCAACCTCTCGCGGAGGCAAATAAGCTTGATGACAACCGCCTGGCTTTTGACAGTTCAGCGCAGGCAAGCAGATGGTTCGACGCGCAGGCGGAAAACTTCGTACCAGTCGTCAGGATCGCTGCGGAATATCGATTACCCGGTGCATGGGAGCTGCCACTTCGACTGTCTGCATGGGCAATGCGCCGTCGGTCGTGGAGCATCTGCAAGGCCGCGTACGAGGTAGCTCTTCAGGCTGTCCGCGATGTCGGCGAACGAAGGGTTGAAGCATGGCTGGTCGGGCATCTCGCCTGTGTTCACAGCCACTTGGGTGACGACGCGCGAGCACAGGAACTGTGGAGGTGTGGACAGGAACTGTACGAGGAAGTGGGTGATGTTCGGGGACTCGCCTGGACGGTCGCCGGCCTCGGTCTCGTAGCAGTTCAACGCGGGGAAGCAGAAAGTGCGCGGGCACGCTTCCATGAGGCTGTCGAAATCTTCAGCGAAATCGGGGACGACCTGGGAGCGGCAGCTGCTCGGGGGTACCTGGGGGAGTCCATGGCGCGTTTAGGACGCCACTCAGAAGCAGTGCACCACTTGACCAAAGCGCTGAGTGACTTCGAGGAGATGGATGAGCGATACGGTCAGGGCATGGTGCTGATGCAATGGGCGCACGTGGCACACGCTCAAGGTGATCTACACCGATCAGAATACTTGCTGGCGCAGTCTCTCAGCATCTGCCGGGACGCCGAGGACGCCTGGGGAGAGGCAGAAGCCCTGGCCAAGCAAGGCCACCTAGCCCTGCTGCACGGTGAAAGGCAAGAAACCCGAGCAACGTGGCGGCGAGCATTGGACAGCTTTGAGGAACTCGACGAACCGCGCGCACAGGTCATGCGCGAGAAACTCCAAGCCCTGTCCAGCATAGAGACCATCGATTCACGGTTTCGCGCTTCATAGCTATCACCACAGCAGATGAACTCACGCCGCACTGACTTTCTGTAGTTTCGCGACATGGGTCGGCCGTGCCGTGGACGCAACAGCGCACTGTCTGAACTCCACGGCCAAGGATTCGTCGAATCAATGGTCACCGAGCAACATGGACCTATATCTTCGCCTCGCCACAGAAACCACTTCCAAGGAGCCCGGTCATGTCAGAGCCATCGACGTCATCCAGCGATGAAGAGAGGCCGCTGGACCAGCAGCGACCTCACTCCGCACGAGTGTGGGACTACTGGCTGGGCGGTAAGAGCAACTACCAAGTCGATCGAGAGGCCGGCGACCAGATACAGCAGGTTCTGCCGGACGTCGCGGAAGCCGCGCGAGCCGACCGCGGCTTCTTGATACGGTCCGTGCGCCACCTCACCGCCGAAGCCGGGATCCGCCAGTTCCTCGACCTCGGTGCCGGCCTGCCCACCAACCACAACACCCACGAAGTCGCGCAGAACCTGGCGCCCAAGTCCCGCGTTGTCTACGTCGACAACGACCCTCTCGTACTGCGGTACGCCGAGGCGCTGCTCACCAGCGGCCCGCTCGGCGCCACCAACTACGTCGATGCCGACGTACGCGACGTCGAGGCTATCCTCGAACAGGCAGCGAAGACCTTGGACTTCACCCGGCCCCTCGCCGTGATGATGCTCGGGATCGTGCAGTTCATCATCGACGACGACCAGGCGCGCGACGTCGTACGGAGGTTCGTCGAAGCCGTCCCCTCGGGCAGCTACCTGGTGCTCGCTCACCCCCTCAAGAACGTCAGCAGTGAACTGGACCGGGTGGTGCAGATGTGGAACGACGCCGGCGTGGACCCCCAGACGCTACGCGACCCCGCCGACGTTGCCGGCTACTTCGACGGCCTCGAACTCCTCGAACCCGCCGTCGTTCCCTGCGCCCAGTGGCGACCCGACCACGCTGACATCGGCAACCACCGCACGGCGGCCCCCTGGCGGGTCTGCGCGGTGGGCCGGAAGCCTTATTGATCAGAAACTCATGGGGTTCTCGTCCAAGGTGTAGCGGACGTGTGGGCCGCCGAAGTAGCTGCGGACTGTGTGGGGCTGACGCTGGCGTCTGTGGAAGAAGCGGCGGGTCTCAGCGGCGAGTTCGGCCTAGTCGCGGGCCCGGTGCTGTCTGGGCAGGCTGTGCTTGAGGTCCGCGTTGACCAGCTCGTCGGGGTTCAGCTCGGGCGAGTACGGCGGCAGGAAATGCAGCTCGACATCGTCGGGATGGGCGACAAGCCAGTCGCGGACCTTCTTCGAGCGGTGAGCGGAGTGCCCGTCGACCACGAGATGGACCTTACGGTCGAAGTGGCCGGCCAGCCGGTCGAGGAAGCGGCACATCACCTCGGTGGTAAAGGACTCGGCGAAAACCATGAAGTGCATCCGGCCCTTGGAACTGATCGCAGACATCGCGTTCACCGAGAACCGGTTCCCGCTCCGCCGCACCACCGGGGTCTTCCCCTTCTCACCCCAAGTGCGGCCGGTGACCTGGTCGGAACGGATGCCGACCTGGTCTGCGAACAGGACCTCGTCGCCATCCCACTTCGCCTTCGCCCGGATCGCCAGCCAGGTCTCCTCGTGCCAGCGCCGGACCGCCTCCGGGTCCTGCTCGACGGCACGCTTGTCGGGACGCTGGAAGGACAGCCCCCACCGCTTCAGATACTTGCCCACCCCCGGTTTGGTCAGCCGCACCCGGTACAGCTTCGCGATCATCTCGCCCACCAGTCGCCGCGTCCACAACTGACCGGAAAGGCTCATGTCACAAGGCCGGTGATCGAGGACCGCCTGCCGCACGGCGGCCTGCTCGGCCTCCCCCAGCGCCCGGTGCACCCCCACCGGCCTGCCCCGCGGCCGTATCACCAGTGCCTCCCGGCCGCCGGCCAGCCACTTCGTCCACCAGATGTCGACCGCCTTCAGCGACACCCCGAACACCGCAGCCATGTCCCCACGGTCCCGCCCCGCCACCAACGCGCCCACCGGCCGCAGCTGCAGGGCCTCCTGCGCCGAAGGCGACAGATGCCGCGCGTCCCCCACCAGATCGCTCACACCCCACCAACGACCCAGAACCCAAACCGTTTCGGATCAATAAACCGCTCCGGTGCTGCCACCGTTTCAGGGTCGATCAGATGGCATCGAAGAACCAACTCAGGGCCAGGGTGAACAGGCCATGTGTGAGCCGTTGTAGTTGGCGGGCGGCGTTGCCTCAATGGCCAATTGACGCACGGTCAGGAGGTTTCTACCCTCGGCAGGGCATTCGAGAATTCCGTCTGCATCACCGTGCGCACCAAGGGGGGCACATGGTAAAGAGCATTTCCCGATTACGGCTCGCACTCACCGCGGGTGCGGGATGCGCGATACTTCTCTCCGCGACGGCCTGGGCGCCGACGGCCGCTTCGGAAGAATCGCCGAAGCGCAGCACGTTGGCTTCAGCGGATTCGCCGGGTTCGGCGGCTTCTCTGGAGGACGTTCTGGACGATCCGCGCCTGCTAGCCCAAGAGAAGGCGGTGGCGACCGCACAGCACATTCAGGAAGTCACGGCGGAGGGGAACCTCACGGGATTCACCGGCACCAGAGTCGCGCCGGACGCCGTGACCCTCTACTGGAAAGGCGAGCTGCCTGCTGCGGTCCGCGATGTTGTCGACACCGCTGAGCCTGTCACGGTAGCGGTGGTGAGCGTCGGCTTCTCGGCCGCAGAACTCGACGCCGCCGCCCAGGCATTGATGGACAATCCACCTCCCGGCATCACCTCTCTGATCACCGAAGTGGGATTCAGTAACGACTTCGCTGGCCTGCGGGTCGCCACGGAGACCGCGCTGCCCGCGCGTTCCGCGGCGCCCGAGACGACGGCGGACGGCATTCCCTTGCGCTACGACGTCGCTCCGCAGGCGGTGGCTGCTGCGGGCCGCTGGGACGACAATGCCCCGTTCTGGGGCGGTGGCCTGATCGTGAACGGCAATAGCGCCTGCTCCACCGCGTTCTCCGTCGTGAAGCCCAGCGGAACCGACGGGCTCCTCACCGCCAGGCACTGTGGTAAGAACAAGCAGTGGAAAACGCCTACCGGCACCGTGGTGGGCACCAGCGGCGACGGTAGCGTCGCGCGTGACGCGGTGGTCATCACCGGGAAGAGCTACCAACCCTACGTGTTCAAGGGCCCGTACAACAGCACCGACGTGAACAAGCGCTTCGGGGTGCGGAACATAGGGCACCCGAGCCTCGACCAGTACGTGGTCGCCTCGGGCGCGTACTCCGGTGCGTCGACGATCCGGGTCGGCATGAACAACCAGTACGCCAACATCCGCGACTTCGGCAGGGTAGGCCCCGGCGCGTGGGCCAAGAACACCGGCGGAGTGGCATCCGTCGGACATGGAGACAGCGGTGGTCCCCTCGCCGGGAACTTCAACTCTGCGAAGACGAGCGCGCTGGCCTACGGCATCATCAGCGCAATCGACCGGACCTACCTGGGCAGTTGTGTCGGATACCAGTACAACGGCCGGGAATGCTCCACACGCTCGTTCCACCCCTACGTCACCAACGCCGGGAGCACACTGAACTTCTCCATCATGAAAGCCCCGTGACCTCGTCCCGCCTCTCCCTTCCGGGCACGCACTCGACAAGTGCGTGCCCGGCTGTCTCACGTGAGAGAGGCAGCTTCGACGGGCACCGCTTCGCCCCGGACCACGAAGACCCCGCCGCCGTACCGCTCGACGATGCGCGACCGCACCTCGTCCGGATTCTCCACCGCCACCTTCACCATCCCCCGGCGTGCGTCCAGAGTGGCCCACGCGATGGTGATGTCTTGCTTCTTCTGCCAGGCCAGGTCGTCGTGGATTTCCTGATCCAGCGCACGCAGTTGCGGCTCGGACCGCGGAACGTCGCAGAACGCGACCCGCACACCGGGGAACTCCGTGGCCACGGCCTTGTCCAGGTCACGACCGGGCCGCGGCACCCGATAGACTTCGGCGATACCCTCGACCCGGCGGACACCCGTGAATGACGTGGGAAACTCAACCCGCCCAAACACCTGGATCTCCTCGGCCTTTTCCTGGCCAACACGTTGACCGCTCGCCGCCTGGTGGCAGGACGGCTGCTCCGCGGCAGCGCCACCATCACCCTCTGTGCCACCACACCCCACTGCACTCCCCGTCAGAACCGGGATTAATAAGCCGTAGATCAGTTTCCGTTGACGTCCTTGTGTCCACCGCATGGTGGAATAATATGCGGCGCCACCCCACGAGTCGAGGCAGAGGCCGACCGACCTCTGCCCGAGGCCCGCGGACACGTGCCGCGCGAAAATGACCTTTGCCTATTACAAAGGCTAACACAATGAAGCCGAGTGTCGGCGCGGCGTTCCAGCGGATGCGCAGGCGTCGGAAGCCGTGAAGCCAGGCAGGATGGTCGCTCGATGACCCACCGGTAGGTGCCCGGTCCGGTGCCGTGCCGGGTACGCGACGGGCGATGCCCGGAACGACGCCGCCCGCGCGGACCTGTTCGTGGTCGGTGTCGTGGCCGAGCCCGGTCTGCGAACAGGGAGTCGGCTTGCGACGGGGACAACCTGGCCGCCACGAACCGCCGGAATCGCATCGAGCAGCGGGTCAGTTGGGTGACGTCGTTGCGGCTTCCGCCGGTCAGGGTCAGCAGGACGGCGAGTTGGGTGCCGGACCCGTCGGTGATCAGGTGGTGATTCGAGCCGGCGCAGTCGACCGGCTAGGGACGGGTGAACAGGGCGCGGCCGGCTTTGCTGGTGCGGGTGCGGAACGCGCGGTAGAAGTTCTCCGACAGGGTGTCTCCGTCGCATCGGTTGGCCACGGCAATCCCTTCGAGCACGGCGAACGCGAGGCTCCACAGGATCCAGGTAACGGTCCGCATGGCGGTCTACTCCTTCGGGGCGGTGGCGTAGCGGAGGTGGCAACGGCAGTTCCTCGTAAGCGCGATCGGCGCGAACGGGTCGCCCGGGTAGCGAAGGGGGAATCCGTCGACCGTGTACGGGGTGCCGACGGGCAGGGTGCGGCCCTGGAGGCTTCGGTGTGAGGGCCGTACGAGAATGTCGCCGCGGGTAACCCAGGTGCGCACCACGTCCGGGCCCACCGCCTCCGCGGCGGCCGAGAAGCAGGACGCCGCGGCGACCTGGAAGAAGACCTACGGCCATCATCCGCTGATGGCGTTCGTCGATCACGGCCGCGGTGGCTCCGGCGAGCCGGTCGCGGCCCTGCTGCGGCCGGGCAATGCCGGCGCCAACAGGCCCTCGGGGAGTATCGGAACCGGTTTTGGCGGTAGGGCGGTGATCTCGGTTCCGGTTCGGTGACGGTGACGTTTCTGCTGGTCAGAGTGCCCTTACGGTCCTCTGCATGCCTGTTGAGTATCTGTCTGTTGAGCAAGAGGCCCGCTACGGCCGGTTCGCCACCGAGCCGTCGCCGGGGGAGTTGGAGCAGTTCTTCCGCCTGGACACGAGGGCGCTGGAGCTGGTGCGGGCGAAGCGCCGTGCGGCGACGCGGTTGGGGTGGGCGGTGCAGTGGGGCACCGTACGGATGCTCGGCACGTTCCTGACGGATGATCCGACGGCGGTGCCGGCTTCGATGGTGGCGTTCGTCGCCGGGCAGCTCGACGTGGAGCCGGAGCTGTTCGGCGAGTACGTGGCGCGGCCGAAGACGGCGTATGAGCATGCGTGGGAGATCCGCGATGCGTACGGGTACCGGGACTTCGCTGCCGGCGAGGGTGAGTTGCGGGAGTTTCTGGCGGCGCGGGTGTGGTCGTCGTTGGAGGGGCCTCGGGCGTTGTTCGATCGGGCGGTGGTGTGGTTGGTGGCCAATCGGGTGCTGCTGCCGGGGGTCTCGCGGCTGGCGCGGATGGTCGCGGGGGTGCGGGCGGAGGAGAACGAGCGGCTGTACGCCGCGGTGTACGAGGCGACGCCCGGCGGGCTGCGTACGGATCTGGTGCGGCTGCTGGAGGTGCCCGAGCGGCGCCGGGTCTCGGAGCTGGAGCGGCTGCGTACGGGGCCGGTGCGGGTGTCGGGCAAGGCGATGGAGGTGGCGCTGGAGCGCTCGCGGGAGGTCCGTGCGCTGGGGGCGGGGCGGGTGGATGTGGCGCGGGTGCCGGCCGCGCGGTGGTCGGGGCTGGCCCGGTACGGGATGGCGTCGAAGGCGCCGACGCTCAAGCGGCTGGAGACCTCCCGGCAGACGGCGACGCTGCTGGCCACCGTGCGGCATCTGGAGTCCGCGAGCGTGGATGACGCGCTGGATCTGCTGCACGCGCTGATGGCGACGAAGCTGCTGTCGAGGGCGGAGCGGCTGGGCAATGACGCGAAGCTGAAGACGCTGCCCGCGCTGCGGAAGGCGGCGAAGAAGGTCGCGGTGGCGGTCGATGTGCTGATGTCCACGCCGCCGGCCGACGAGGCCGGCGAGCTGGTCTCGGTTCTCGACGCCTGGTCGCTGATCGAGCAGGCCGTCCCGCGCGAGCAGCTCGCCGAGGCCATCGCCACGATCGCGACCTTCGTCCCCGACGAGGACGTGGACTCCGACGCCGAATGGCGCCAGCAGCTCGTCGCCCGCTACGGCACCGTGCGCGGCTTCATCCGTCTGCTGGTCGAGGTCATCGACTTCGGCGCCGTCGAGGCCGCCGTCCCGGTGGTCACCGCGCTCAGGCAGCTCCCGGAGCTGATCGGCCGGAAGAAGATCGGGGCCGCCGAGGTGGCCGGGGAGCTGGTGTGTGGCTCCTGGCGGCGGCTGGTGTTCGCCAGCCCCGGCCTGCCGGATGGGGCGGTGGACAAGGCCGCCTACTCCTTCTGCATCCTCGAACACCTCCACCGCGGCCTGCGCCGGCGGGACATCTACGCCCGCGGCGGCGACCGGTGGGGCGACCCGCGGGCCAAGCTGCTGTCCGGCGAGCGCTGGGAGCAGGCGGCGCCGAGGGTGCTGCGGGCGCTGAGTCTGGAGAGCGAGCCGGCCGGGCACCTGGCCGAACTCGCCTCCGCGCTGCACGCCGCCTACGTCCAGGTCGCCGAGGGGCTGCCGGGCAACACCGCGGCGTCCGTACGGGACGGGAAGCTGCGGCTTCAGGCCCTCGGCAAGGCCGAGGAGCCCAGGCTCATGCCGCCCTTCCGCCAGCTTGTGAACGGGATGCTGCCGCAGGTCGACTTCCCCGAGCTGCTGCTGGAGGTCGCCGAGTTCACCGGCATGGCGGACGCCTTCACCCACATCTCCGGCGCCATGACGTCCATGGACGACTTCACCACCAGCGTGTGCGGGGTACTGCTGTCCGAGGCGTGCAACGTCGGGCTCACCCCCGTGGCCAAGGCGGACCATCCCGCGCTCACCCGGGCCCGGCTCGTCCAGGTCGACCAGGGGTACGTACGGGCCGAGACGCTGTCGGCGGCCAACGCGAAGCTGATCGAGGCCCAGGCCAAGCTGGATGTGGTGCGGGCCTGGGGCGGCGGCCTGGTCGCCTCCGCCGACGGGGTCCGCTTCACCGTGCCGGTGCAGACCCTGTACGCGGGCTCGAACCCCCGCTACTTCGGCCTGCGGCACAAGGGCGCCACCTGGCTGAACGTCATCAACGACCAGGTGATGGGGCTCGGCGGGGTGGTCGTGCCGGGCACGCTGCGCGACTCGCTGTTCATCCTGGACGCCATCCACGCCCGCGACGGCGGGCCGAAGCCGCAGACCGTCATCACCGACACCGCGTCGTACTCCGACATCGTCTTCGGCCTCTTCGCGATCTGCGGCTACCAGTTCTCCCCGCGGATCGCCGACATCTCCGACGCCCGGCTGTGGCGGACGAACACCGCCGCCGACTACGGGCCACTCCAACCCGTCTCGAAGCACACCATCCGCCTGGATCGCGTACGGGCCCACTGGGGCGACATGCTCCGCGTGGCCGGCTCGCTGACCCTCGGCGAGGTCCGCGGCTACGACCTGATCCGCATGCTCTCCCGCGACGGCCGCCCCACCGGCCTGGGCGACGCCTTCGCCCACTACGGCCGCATCTTCAAGACCCTCCACCTGCTCCAGTTCGTCTCCGACCAGGGGTACCGCCGCATGATCGGCGCCCAGCTCAACGTCACCGAAGCCCGCCACCGCCTCGCCCGCCGGATCTTCTTCGGCCAGCGCGGACAGCTCCGCCAGCACTACCGCGAGGGCATGGAGGACCAGCTCGGCGCGCTCGGCCTGGCGCTCAACGCCGTGGTGCTCTTCAACAGCCTCTACCTCGACGCCGCCGTCAAGCAGGCCGCCGCCGACGGCTTCCCCGTCACCGACGACCTGATCGCCCGCCTCTCCCCGCTCCAGTACGACCACATCAACTTCTTCGGCCGCTACGCCTTCACCGCCCCGCCCGCCCCGGGCCGGCGCCCGCTGCGCGACCCGTACGCGGAAGACCACAGCGAGCCGGATACCGCCCGCTGAACGAGGGCCTCGGCGAGGCGGACGTCGACGAGTTCGGGACCGCGGCCGGGGCGACATCGTTCATCCGCCGATCTTCACCACACGCCTGCACGAGCGAAAGATCAGGCGTTGGCCTCGCTGACCAAGTCGGCAAAACCATCTCGCCGGAAGTTGAGGCCACAATCGGGACACCAGACGGTGGGCGGGATGCGAACAGCTTTACCGCAGAATTCGCACGGAAAGATCATCCCCTGTTGTGGACAGTCGTCCTGCTCGACGCTTAGTTCTCCGGAGCAGTGCGGGCACCCCACGGTCTGCGCCATGCGTGGGGTCCGCTCCATGAAGCCGCAGCCGATGCACGCTAGGCCCTCAGAACTTCCCGGACCCTGTACGGCGAATCTCTCCCGCAGCCGCTCGTTGAGGTCAGGCAGCAGATACAGGCAGTCCGTGCAGACCATGTCCGGTTCGAAGATGAACGACACCTCGCGGCACGCCCGGCAGTGCGTTGTCACGGACCCATCCCGCATCACATTCCTGGCCACCGCACCCCCGACGAAGTCGCTATCCTCACCCCCGCATGCCGGGCACACCGGCGTTGGCCTCGCCTGTCGAGCGGTCCTGCCACACCCAGTGCACGCGGGCCCCTCACCACGTTGCCCCTCCTGGGCAGCGAGCACGAGTTCTACGAATTCGTCGGTTGCCGCGCTGCTGGGGCGGCGGCGGAGCCAGCGGAAAACCATGGCACAAGGATCTCTTCACACCATCCGGATGTCGACCCGGGCGGCTAGGTACAGCGCGAGTTGTGCCCGCACGTCCCGCATGGCTGAAGGAAGTCGGCCTGCATGTCACCAGGCCCAACGGGGACGTGAGGCGCTGATTGATCGGCGCCGGACGCCTCGCCGGAGCGTTCATCTATCGATCGTTTCGCGAACACGCTGGCAGGCCCGGAATCCTGACACCGAATCACCCTCTCGGGTGTTCATTTTCCCGTTCGTCATCTGCTAGCGTTCATCTCTTCCCGGAAAGCCGTTTGATGAACACAGGGGGTGGACGTGGCCCTGATCGGCCTGGTCCGCGTCAGCACCGACAAGCAGAGGACCGAACGACAGCACGACGCACTCAACGCTGTCGGCTGCATCCGCATCTTCGAGGAGAAGACCAGCGGCAAGCTTGCCGTGGACGACAGGCCCGGCCTGGCCGCCGCACTCGACTACATGCGGCCCGACGACATGCTGTGCGTCCAGGAAGTCGACCGCCTCGGACGGAACCTCCTGGAAGGGCTCATCGTCCTCAACGACCTGTTCCAGCACGGCATCGCCGTGAAGGTCCTGGAGGGCATCGCCACCGGCGAGCACACCGAACGATCGCTCATCCTCGACCTCGCGCTCGCACTCTCCGAGGACCGCCGCCGCGACATCGTCCGCAAGACGAAGAACGGCCTGGACTCCGCCCGCGCCCGCGGTCGCGTCGGCGGCCGGCGCCCCGTCGTGGACGACGACAAACGCGCCGCGATCCTCTCCCGGCGGGCCAACGGCCAATCCATGCGCACAATCGCGGCCGGCGTCGGCGTCTCGGTCGGCGTCGTACACAAGACCCTTAACGCGGCCGTACCCGAGCAACCCGCCGGCGACTGAACCTCAACCGAGCCAGGAACCGGAACCCCCACTACCGCCAAAACCGGTTCCGATGCTCCCCAAGGGCCCAACACCGCCGCCGATCACATCGAAGCCGCGCAGTTGGCCCTGGCCCAGCTGCCGAGAACCTACCGGCGCGGGCGGCAGACGCTGATCCGCACCGACTCCGGCGGCGGCACCCACGAGTTCGTGGACTGGCTGGCCAAGCGCAGCCGCTGGTTGTCGTACTCGGTCGGCATGACCCTCACCGACGCTCGCCACCAAGCGGTCCTGGCTGTCCCGGCGTCGGCCTGGACGTCGGCCGTCGAGCCCGACGGCGAGGTCCGCCACGGCGCCTGGGTCGCCGAGATCGGCGGCGATGTCCTGGCCGGCTGGCCGACCGGTATGCGGCTGATCGTCCGCAAGGAACGCCCCCACCCCGGCGCCCAGTTGAGTTTCACCGACGCCGACTCAGCGGGGGGCGGGAGACGCCGGCGATATATGCGGGCGATACCGCGGCGCTGGATAGTGCCGCCGGGGATGATGCGCGCGCTCGGTGGCGGGGTGGGGATCTTTCGCTTCGCGCGCGTGGTCTGGTCACCGCCGATCAGATGCCGGTTGTCGATCTTCTCGGCGCAGTCCTCACCCTTGATCTCGTCGTACGGGCGGCGGCAGCCCTTGCAGTACACCTCAAGGGCGTCGATGCGTTGACCGTCGACTGCCTTGAAGCTCCCTCGCAGGTCCGCGGTGCCGGCGGTCCGTGTGCTGACCTCGACCTCGGCGGCCACGACCCACGTGTGCGAGAGGTCTCGGGGTTGCTTCTCGGTGACCGGCTGTTCCACGAGGGGAGCAGGTTCCTGCCCGGGAACAGGTATGAGTTCCGTGGAGGGTCGGCCGCCTAGGGTTTGCCAGCCGGAGCTGGTGCGGGGCGAGTCAGGAGTTGTCGCGGTCGTCACCGTTCCTCCGGGAGTGCAGTACCGGTCTTCACTTCCCGAACGACAACTTCCCCATCCTGTTACACCTGTTGGCAGTCATTGAGTTTCTTCGAGGTGGCCACCGATCAGGTGATGGTTCGCGAGCCGCAACGAGCGAGGCCCCCGGGCTGTTGATGAAGATGTCTGACGTCTCAATCACCTTGCCCGGGGGGCCTCGTTGGTTATCCATCCTGCCGCACTCGACCTGCCGCATGCGCTCGTCGAGTGGGTCACCATGCTGCTTGTCACTCGTGAGGGCGACCGGCGCTGCAAGCTCCGCCCGTCTCATCGCGCGATGGTGGCACTGGTCTACCTGCGCGAGCACACCACTCTGGCGAAGATCGCTGCGGGTTTCCGCATCAGCGAGTCCACCGCACACGCCTACACCAGCACGGTCGTCAACCTTCTCGCCGCACGTGCACCGGGCCTGCTGAAGACGCTACGCGACCACGATCCTGACTTCGTCCTCCTGGACGGGACCCTTGCCGAGTGCGACCGGGTCGGCGACGGCCGGGCCGACTACTCCCACAAGCACCGGCGCCACGGCGTGAACGTCCAGGTGGTCACCGATCCGGACGGCCGGCTGCTGTGGCTTTCACCCACACTGCCGGGCCGTACCCACGACCTGACCGCCGCCCGCACCCACCGAATCATCCGGATCTGCGAGCGCCAGGGCGTTCCCCTCGTGGCCGACCTCGCATACCAGGGAGGCGGCCCCTGGCTCACCACAGGCATCAAACGCAGGCCCCTGCAGGAACTCACCCCCACCGAGAGAACCCGCAACCGGGCCCTGGCCGCGGCACGGGCACCCGTCGAACGCGGCGTTGCCCGCCTGAAGTCATGGCGGATCTTCCGTAGATCCCGATGCAGCCCCAACCGCATGACGTCAATCGCCAAAGCCGTTCTCACCCTGGAGCTGCAACGCCGAAGAGGCTCAGTGATCGCCCCTCGTGGCGTGGTCGGGGAGATCACCGGGTGTAGAAGGGGCCGAGGTGGCGGCGGTAGGGGCGGTGGGCGGCGGCGACGGCGTAGGTGATGCGTTGGAGGTCGCGCAGGTAGGTGCGGAGGTTGATGCGGTCCGTGAGGGAAAGGCTGGTGGCGGCGGGGAGGCTGAGGATGTGGTTGGTCAGTTCGCGTAGTTCGTGACGGTGACGGTGGAAGACGCCGAGGACGTGGGCGGCGGCGTCGGACCAGTCGCACTGGTGCTGGGTGCGGTAGGCGACGACAGTGTTGTGGGCGGGTGCTGTCTTGACTTCCTGGTCGAGGTGGAGCAGGTCGCGGGCGAGCACGCATAAATCGGTGGCGAGCTTGCGGTAGCGCTTCAGCTCGGGCAGGTCCGTGATGTGCTGCGGCAGCTCGTAGCCGCCGAGGAGTTCGGCGCAGGCGATGACGACGGCGGCGACGGGGAGGTGGCGGCGGTTGAGGACGTCGTTGAATTGTGGGGGTCCGGGGTCGGGGCGAGCGTTTTCGATGCAGGTCAGGAGCCATTTCCGCCAGTGGAGCTTGTGCCGGCGGGCGCACTGTTCGCTTGTGGTGGCGGTGAGGGCGTTGGTGCACAGGATTGCGGCAGTGTGCCATTGGGTGCTGGGGGGTATGCGGCCGTCGATGGCGGCGACGAGGGTGCGGACGAAGTCCGCGTGCTCGGCCAGGCGGAGACCGTCCGGGGCTTCGACGACCTCTCGGATGAGGAGGTGCCAGGACGCCGCGTTCGTGACCGACCCGATGTGCTGGTAGTTACTGTGCGGGGCCATCAGGGAAATCGTCTCGATGACCCCCGAGGACTTGATGAATCGCCGCGCCTGGGTCTCATCCAACAGCCCGGTGCCGACGAGCCAGCGGAAGTGGTCTTCCTTGATACGTTCTTCGTCTTCGTGCCGGGGAAGGCCGGTGGGGATTCTGAGATGTTCGGAAGTGAGCACCGTAATTCCAGTTTTCATCTGCATTGCGGCGTTGATGGCAGCGCTCCCTCGGGCTGTTGCGCATGATTCAGCCCGGGGGGCGCGTGAAGTGCGGGCGTTTATTCGGCGTCATTGGTTCTGTCGAGCTGGGCCCGCATTGCTCCTGATGTACTGTTGTGGAAGGTTACGTTCGCGGTTTCACAGTGGAGATGCGCGGCGGAGTGAGTTCACTGCTGCTGGGTGGTGAATCGTTCGCTTCGTCGGGGAGGAGGATGGGGAGGATGCGGTTTATCCATTCATCCGGGGTGGCGGTCTCTTTGTGGGTGGGGGTGAGGTCGAGGCGCGGCCAGAGGTGATTGAAGGTGTCGGTTCCCATTCGGCGGAGCACGTACGTGGTGAAATCTTCTCCGCCGACGTAGGTGGCGTCCGTGGACGATGCGGGTGGTGCGAGCTTCGCCATGTACCTGCGGTACAGCCAGGAGGGTTTCCCTGCGGGCTGGTCGCTCGGTGGGTCGCCGAGGAGCTTGGCGCGTGCCCGGTGGCCCGCCCACATGGCGTGCCCTTCGGTCAGTTCGGCGAGGGCGAGGTTGTCGGTGCCCCGCTCCTGTGGGAATGGGGTACTGCGCAGGGTGATGAACGTGCCGCCGGAGGCGCGCTGTTGGGCCGGGTGGCACAGTTCGTGTGCCATTGCCAGACAGAGCCACCAGTCGTCGTTGTAGCGCCCGGCGTGGCGCAGTCCTTTCGGTACCATCAGGATCTCGGCGCTGCCCTGTTCGGAGAGGATCGTCTGTGCCCCGGACCACAGCCAGAACCCGCCGTCCCTCTTGTGCAGGTTCTGCAAGTGCTGGCGTGCTGCACGGACGCGCTCCGCGGGGGGCGCCAGTTCTTGCAGTTCGGCGGTGAAAAGGCGCTCCCGGTGTGCCTTGCAGGCGTCGATGAATCCGCCGACGGAGACCAGGCGTATGAGGACCCGTGGGGGCAGCACCAGGCCGGTGACGTCTTCGACGATCGGGGCGCACTCGCCGGCTATGTGCTCGATGCGGCGTGAGAGTCCGTTGTGGCGGCGGCTGGCTTCGTTCTCTACGTGGATGTCGCTGGGGTGTGGCATGAGGAAAGGATGCTCCGGTCGAAGGCTGCGTTGCGGATGGGTGAAATGGCTGGCCCCCGCGTCCGCACTTGGCGTGGGCGGTTCGAGACCTTGTGAGGGTTTCTGGCTCGCCTCGATCAGCGTGTGTTCTGTTTGGTGCGTTTCTTCTGTCTGCGTTTTCGGCGGTGGGGCGCGGTGTTCTCGCAGGGTTCGCCATTGCTGGACTGCGTCTCGGTGCGGCAGGGGTGTGCGGTGTGTTCGCCGCCGCGTCCTTCATAGACCAGGCCGTGGGTTCGTATTCGGCTCACATAGTTTCGGTAGGCGGTGAGATCGTGCTCCGCAACATGCCTGGAGAAGGTAAGTTTCTCCGCGCATCGAGGGCATATGAGGTACACGGTTACGCCGCTCGTGATGCCGAATATGAAATTCTGTTCCTTCGCTGCGGTGACGAGCTTGCGAAATTTCGGGTTGCGGATTCTTATCCGGTTCTGTGAACCTGCATGGGGGGTCCTGTGAAGGATTATGGTTCCCTTTCTTATGGGTGGTGGGCTGGGAGTCGGGGGTGGATCACCGTGCCCGTGTCCTGTTCACGGTGATCCACCCCCGCGGGGCCGGTTTCCTTCGCGGGCGGAGCCGTCGCCGCTCGGAAACCGGCCGGGCCCGGGGTTGCCTGTCCCCCACGGATGGCGGCCCCGGGTGTCGAGTCCGCGGCTACAGCAGCAGCGAGAGCACGAGCAGGTTTGCTGCGGCGCTGAGCACCGTGGTGAGGGCCAGGAGCCTGATAGCGAACCGCTGTAGGCGGTGTTCTCGCTCGTGGTCTTTTCCGGTCACGGCGTTTTGCTCCTCTTCTAGTTCCAGGTGCGGGCTGGGGCGCCGTGGACGCTGAGGGGCGCGTGGTGCTGGGCCAGGCGGACGTGGGGCGCGTAGCGCAGTCGGTTGTGGTCGACGGGCCTGCCGAATAGGCCGCCGATGAACTGCCCGAGGTAGTCCGCGCCGGCCGCTGTGGCGCAGGCGAACCCGCAGATGTGGGCGTTGATGGCGGTGATGACCACGGGGGGACGTGGGGAGGTGCGGATGACGCCGCGTACGCAGGCCGGGCCGCGGATGCCGACGGCCTCCAGGGCCTGCTTGACCACGGCGGCGGCACCCTGGTCGTGGAAGGTGGAGGTGACCATGGATTCGCCGCCTTGGATCGCGTGGCGGTGGCGCAGGATCAT
>NZ_JACBXC010000120.1 GCF_013870535.1 Streptomyces phytophilus
GGGCCAGCGAGTAGAGCCAGGGCCGCCACTCGGCGGGCGTCGCGGGGCGCCGCCGCGGCTGGCGTTCGGCGATCGCGAGTACGTCGCCGAGGGCGGCGACGGCGCCGTCGTGGTCGCACAGCACCGACATGCAGTAGGTGAACAGGCCGTCCAGGTAGGGCTCGTACTGCTCGGGCGGGTGCTGTGGCGGCGGCTGCCGGGCGGGTTCGGGGTCGGGGCTGCTCGTCACCCCGCGAACGTAGGCGCATAGTGGCGTACGGATCGGGGTGGTTCGGCGCTTCTCACTCCCACGGGTGACGTTGTCACTCAATGGGGGACGTCGTCCTTGTGAGAGTGTTCGCCTCCCGCCGGCGGCGTCCTCCGGTGGCCCCGATCCGTACGCGCGCAAGGGTCTGTCTTCAATCTCGCGTCGTTCGCCCGTAGGGCGGGCGGCGCGGCGTCTGGTGCGTGCGATCGCAAGGCGGAGGGTCGACCGCATAGTGGGCCTATTCGGTCCGTCCCGACAACGCAGCGAGCGTGCGTGCCAGGCGTCGCGCCGCAGACGGGAGATTGAAGACAGACCCAAGGGCCGCGCAGGGCGCCGCGACCGCCGCGCCCAGGGCGAGGCCCGCCGCCGCGTCGAGCGGGTAGTGCACGCCGACGAAGACCCGCGACGCCGCCAGCAGCACGCCGAACGGCAGCACCCACGCCGCGATCCGCGGCCACGCCACCGCCAGCGCGACGGCGGCGGCGCCGGCGATCGCCGCGTGGTTGCTGGGGAACGACCAGTCGCCCGGCGGCGGGCAGTCCGCGAGCGGCTCCGCCGCCCCGTCCACCGCCCGGCACGGCCGCTCCCGCGCCACCCACACCTTCACCAACTCGCTCAGCCCGTACGCCGCCAGCGTGCCCGCCGCCCCCGCCACGACCGGCGCGCGCCGCGGCGCCGCCCACCACGCGGCGGCGAAGAGCGCGGCCAGCAGCAGCAGTCCGGCGTCCGTGCCGTACTCGGCGAGCGCGTGCAGCCACTCGGGCGTGCGGCGGGCGAACGAGGTGGCGTCCCGGTACAACTCGTCGTTCATGCCGGGACGGTACGAACCGTGTTCGGTTCACCACTTCCGGCGAAAGTCAGTACGCTCCCCTGACGAAAGTCAGATCGCGACGGCGGGTACGGGACCGCCTTGCGCCCCAAGTCTCGTAAGGTTTCCGCGTGGGATCTTTCCGCCGTCCTGTCGGTCCGCTGCCGTCCGCCATCTACTGGCGGCGCCGCGCGGTCCTGATCGGCCTGCTCGCCGTGCTCGCGATCTTCGCCGTCGTCGTCATCAACCTCGGGGGCGGCAGCGAGAACGCCGCCGACGAGGGCAAGAACCCCGCGGAGTCGATCACTCCGGGGCCGACCGACGACTCGACGGTGATCGACGACCCACCCGGGGGACGCGAGGAGGACGGCGGCGGCTCGGGCGGATCCGGCGGCTCCGGCGACGAGGACGGCGGCGGTTCCGGGGGCTCGGGCGGCTCCGACGGCTCCGGCGACGGCGACGACGGCGGCCAGGGCTCCGGCGGCGAGGACGGCGGCTCCGCCGGCGGCGCCGGTTCCGGGGGCGGCGCGGGCACCGCGGGCGGCGGCTTCGGCGTCGGCTCGGACGGCGTGCCGGCCGGCTCGTCCATGGCCGCGTGCGACCCGGACGACGTGGAGCTGACGCTGCGCAGCGAGGAGCGCTCGTACGCGCCGGGGGAGCGGCCGGTGTTCGAGCTGACCGCGGTCAACTCCGGTGCCGAGGACTGCAAGCTGGACTTCTCGCCGACCTCGACGGTGCTCACGATCTCGACGTCGACCGGCGGCGAGAGCCGGTGGTGGGCGTCGGACGACTGCCCGTGGACGACCGACCCGATCCTGCTGGCGGTGCCGGCGGGCAGCGAGGTCTCGCGGACGTACGAGTGGGACATGCGGGCGAGCGAGCCGCGCTGCGCGACGCCGAAGGCGGGCACGGCGGGCGCCGGGAGCTACGAGGCGGAGGTCAGCGCGGCCGGCTTCGCGACGGCGACGGCGCCGTTCGTGCTGGAGAAGTCCTGACGGCACCCGCGCGGCGGAGTGTTGACGGCCGTACGTTCTGCGGCGCTGCCCCGGCACGGCACGTTGACGGCCGTACGTCCCCACGAGGCGCCCGGACACAGGACGTTGACGAGCGTATGTCTCCATGAGGCACGCGGGCGCCGGGCGTTGACGGCCGTACGGCCGCGGGAGGCACGCGCGCGCGGGACGCTCGGCCCCGGCGCCGCGCCGCCCGCGTCAGACGTAGCGCTCCAGGATCGACGACTCCGCCAGCCGCGACAGCCCTTCGCGCACCGACCGGGCCCGCGCCTCGCCCACGCCGTCGACCGTCTGCAGGTCGTCGACGCTGGCCGCGAGGAGCTTCTGCAGGCCGCCGAAGTGCTCCACCAGCCGGTCGATGACGGCGCTGGGGATGCGCGGCACCTTGGCCAGCAGCCGGTAACCGCGCGGCGAGACCGCCGCGTCCAGGGTCTCGGGCACGCCCGTGTAGCCCAGCGAGCGGGCCACGATGGGCAGTTCGAGCAGCTCGCCGTGGGCGAGCCGGTCCAGCTCGGTGAGCGCGCGCTCCACGGTGTGCGGGCGGCGGCCGGTGCGCTCCGGGACGTAGTCCCTGACGACGAGCTGGCGTTCCGGCTCGACGCCCGCGATCAGCTCGTCGAGCTGGAGGGACAGCAGCCGGCCGTCGGTGCCCAGCTCGACCACGTACTCCGCGATCTCGGTGGCGATCCGGCGCACCATCTCCAGCCGCTGCGCGACCGCGGAGACGTCCCGCACGGTCACCAGGTCCTCGATCTCCAGCGCGGAGAGCGTGCCGGCGACCTCGTCGAGCCGCAGCTTGTACCGCTCCAGGGTGGCCAGCGCCTGGTTGGCCCGGGAGAGGATCGCGGCGGAGTCCTCCAGCACGCGCCGCTGGCCGTCGACGTACAGCGCGATGAGCCGCATCGACTGGCTGACGGAGAGGACGGGGAAGCCGCTCTGGATCGACACCCGCTGCGCGGTGCGGTGGCGGGTGCCGGTCTCCTCGGTGGGGATCGAGGCGTCGGGCAGCAACTGCACGCCCGCGCGCTCGATCCGCGTGATGTCCTGGTCGAGGACCACGGCGCCGTCGAGCTTGCACAGCTCCCGCAGCCGCGTCGCGGTGAACTCGACGTCCAGCACGAAGCCGCCGGTGCAGATGGACTCGATGATCTTGTCCGTGCCCAGCACGATGAGCCCGCCCGTGTTGCCGCGCAGGACCCGCTCCAGGCCGTCACGCAGCCCTGTGCCGGGCGCGACCGCGCTCAGCGCGGCCCTCACCGCGGCGTCGGAGCCGGAACTGCCCCCGGCTCTGCCCGGGGCGCCCGCCCGGTCGCCTGCTGCCACTGGAATCCTCCGGAATCCTCCGGTCGTCATTTCGGTGCTCTACGCGTGCGCCGGGTGGCGCACGCACGAGCCCCCTGCGCTCCCCCGCACGGAAGAGACCGGGGCAAAGTCTACCGGCGAGCCTCCTCGGGCTGCCGGGACTCCCTCGGCTCCTTCCCCGGCTCCTTCCCTTCACCCGCCTCCCGGGACCCGCCGCCCGCCCGCCGCCGGCCTGCCGGCAGTGCTCGCAACGCGTCTCCTATGTTCGCGACTTCCCGTACTTTCATGCCCGCGGGGATCTTCCCCGGATCCACCGGTACGAGCGCCTGCGTGAACCCGAGCCGGGCCGCCTCCGCCAGCCGCCGGGCCACCCCCGTCACCCGCCGCACCTCGCCGGCGAGGCCGACCTCCCCGATCGCGACCAGGTTCTGCGGCAGCGGGGTGTCGGTCGCGGCGCTGGCCAGCGCGAGTGCGACGGCCAGGTCGGCGGCGGGCTCGGAGAGCTTCACACCGCCGACGGTGGCACTGTAGATGTCCCGCTTGGACAGCGCGCGGATATCGCCGCGCTGCTCCAGCACCGCCAGCATCATCGAGACCCGGGAGGTCTCCAGACCGGACGTGGTACGCCGGGGGGAGGGGATCTGCGAGTCGACCGTCAGCGCCTGCACCTCCGCGACCAGCGGCCGGCGGCCCTCCAGGGTCACCGTCAGGCAGGTACCGGGTACGGGCTCGTCCCGCCGGGTCAGGAACAGGCCGCTGGGGTCGGCGAGGCCGATGATGCCCTCGTCGCGCAGCTCGAAGCAGCCGACCTCGTCCGTCGCGCCGTACCTGTTCTTCATGCCGCGGACCAGCCGCAGCCGGGCGTGCCGGTCGCCCTCGATGTGCAGCACGACGTCCACCAGGTGCTCCAGCAGGCGGGGTCCGGCGATGGCGCCGTCCTTCGTCACGTGCCCGACGAGGATCGTGGCCATCCCGCGCTCCTTGGAGGCCCGGATCAGCGCGCCGGCGACCTCCCGCACCTGCGCCATGCCGCCGGGGGCGCCGTCGATCTCGCCGGAGGCGACGGTCTGCACGGAGTCCAGCACGAGCAGCGCGGGCTTGACCTCGTCGAGATGGGCGAGGACGGCGGCGAGGTCGGTCTCGGCGGCCAGGTACAGCCCGTCGCTCAGCGCCCCGATGCGGTCGGCGCGCAGCCGGACCTGGCCGGCGGACTCCTCCCCCGTCACGTACAGCGTGCGCTCCCCGCCGACCGCGGCCTTCGCGGCGACGTCGAGCAGCAGCGTCGACTTGCCCACGCCGGGCTCGCCGGCCATCAGCACCACGGCGCCCGGCACGAGCCCGCCGCCGAGCACCCGGTCCAGCTCCGGCACCCCGGTGCCGCGGGCCTCGACGCGGCGGGCGTCGACCTGCGCGATGGGCAGCGCGGACGTCGTGACCCGGCCGGCGGCCGTGGTCTTCACCGCGGGCGCCCCGACCTCCTCGATCGTGCCCCACGCCTGGCACTCGGGGCAGCGGCCGAGCCACTTCACGGTGGACCAGCCGCACTCGGAGCAGCGGTACGCGGGGCGGTCCCTGCCGCCGCTCTTACGGGAAGCCATGCGCCTAACGTAGCGGGACCCGCTGACACCGCCGGGAGTTGTCCACAGGCGGGGTGCGGCGGCGGCCCCGGCCGCGGGCCCGCCGCCGTCCGGACTGTGGACAAACGGTCCGGACCGTGGGCAGGGGGCGTAGGCTCGGAGATTCGGATGTACCGCTCAGATGTGCCGCTCCCCGGGAGGGAAACATGCCCGCGCTGAGGTCCCGTACCGTCACCCACGGCCGCAATATGGCGGGCGCCCGCGCCCTCATGCGCGCCTCGGGCGTAGCGAACGAGGACATCGGCAAGCCCGTCGTCGCGGTCGCCAACAGCTTCACGGAGTTCGTCCCGGGGCACACGCACCTGGCGCCCGTCGGCCGCATCGTCTCCGAGGCCGTCAAGGCCGCCGGCGCGGTGCCGCGCGAGTTCGACACGATCGCCGTGGACGACGGCATCGCCATGGGCCACGGCGGCATGCTCTACAGCCTGCCCTCGCGCGACCTGATCGCCGACTCCGTGGAGTACATGGTGGAGGCGCACTGCGCCGACGCCCTGGTCTGCATCTCCAACTGCGACAAGATCACCCCCGGGATGCTGATGGCCGCCCTCCGGCTGAACATCCCCACGGTCTTCGTCTCCGGCGGCCCCATGGAGGCCGGCCGCGCCACCCTCGTGGACGGCACGGTCCGCAAGCTCGACCTGATCGACGCCATGGTGGACGCGGCGAACGACGGCGTCTCCGACGCCGACGTGCTGCGCATCGAGGAGAACGCCTGCCCCACCTGCGGCTCCTGTTCCGGCATGTTCACCGCCAACTCGATGAACTGCCTGACGGAGGCCATGGGCCTCTCCCTGCCGGGGAACGGCTCGGTGCTGGCCACCCACACCGCCCGCAAGGCGCTCTACGAGGCCGCGGGCCGCACGGTCGTCGACCTGACCACGCGGTATTACGAGCAGGACGACGAGACCGTCCTCCCGCGCAACGTGGCGAGCCGCAGCGCCTTCGAGAACGCGATGGCCCTCGACATCGCCATGGGCGGCTCGACGAACACGATCCTGCACCTGCTGGCCGCCGCCCAGGAGGCCGGCCTCGACTACGGCCTGGCGGACATCGACGCCGTCTCCCGCCGGGTGCCGTGCCTGGCCAAGGTGGCGCCGAACGTCGCCCCCGGCGGCACGTACTACATGGAGGACGTGCACCGCGCCGGCGGCATCCCCGCCATCCTCGGCGAGCTGTACCGCGCCGGCCTGCTGAACGAGGACGTG
The DNA here is from genome assembly GCF_013870535.1 of Streptomyces phytophilus. Classification (GTDB taxonomy): domain Bacteria; phylum Actinomycetota; class Actinomycetes; order Streptomycetales; family Streptomycetaceae; genus Streptomyces; species Streptomyces phytophilus. Next base: position 6,213 of record NZ_JACBXC010000120.1, read on the forward strand.
CACGCGGTGCACTCCGACTCGCTCGCGGACTGGCTCAAGCGCTGGGACGTCCGCGGCGGCTCCCCGTCGCCCGAGGCCGTCGAGCTGTGGCACGCGGCGCCCGGCTGCGTCCGGTCGGCGACGGCGTTCTCGCAGTCCGAGCGGTGGGAGTCCCTGGACACCGACGCCGGGGGCGGCTGCATCCGCTCGCTGGAGCACGCGTACTCCAAGGACGGCGGCCTGGCGGTGCTCAAGGGCAACATCGCCGCGGACGGCGCCGTGGTGAAGACCGCGGGCGTCGACGCCTCCATCCTCACCTTCGAGGGCCCCGCCGTCGTCTGCGAGTCGCAGGAGGAGGCGTGCGACAAGATCCTCGGCAAGCAGGTCAAGGAGGGCGACGTCGTCGTCATCCGCTACGAGGGCCCCAAGGGCGGCCCCGGCATGCAGGAGATGCTCTACCCGACGTCGTTCCTGAAGGGCCGCGGCCTGGGCAAGGTGTGCGCGCTGGTCACCGACGGCCGCTTCTCCGGCGGCACCTCGGGGCTGTCCATCGGCCACGCCTCCCCGGAGGCGGCGGCGGGCGGCACCATCGCGCTGGTCGAGGACGGCGACCTGATCCGTATCGACATCCCGAGCCGCGGCATCGAGCTGCTGGTCGACGAGCAGACCCTCGCCGAGCGCCGCGCGGCCCTCGGCGGGCGGTACGCGCCGAAGAACCGCGAGCGCAAGGTGTCCATGGCCCTGCGGGCGTACGCGGCCATGGCCACCAGCGCCGACAGGGGCGCCGTGCGGGACGTCACCAAGCTGGAGGGCTGAGCGCGGCGCGGGCCCGTCGCGCAGGGGGGCGGGACGGGCCGCGCGGGGCTCCGCGATAATCGGGTACGTGAGCGACAACCAGCAGCCCGAGAGCGCCGACGGCGCGCCCCGGCCCGAGCCCCTGCGGTTCTTCGGCACGACCTGGGTCGACCGCTCCGGCGGCTACTGGGCCCGCCGCACCGGCCTCGCCGTCCTGGCCCTCGCGCTGGCCGGCGGCGGCGCGTTCGTGCTGGCGCTGTCCTACAACGGCCTGCAGCTGGCCGACAGCGGCGGCCTCATACAGCTGCTGATGATCGTCGCCTTCGCGGTGTGCAGCTCGCTGGCCTTCACCCGCACCCTGAACGGCTTCAGCCGCCCGCACGAGCCCGGACCGGGCGACGGCTCGTTCCGGCCGATCCGGGTCATCGGCTTCGTCGGCGTGCTGCTGGCGTACACGGTGCGGAGCTTCGTCGAGGCACCGGGCGAGGGGCTGCTCCGCACGGACTACGAGTACCGCCTGGACCAGCACGCGCGGCGGCGCTCGTCCCGTACGGGCAACCCGGCGAAGCGCAAGCGCAAGAAGCGCCGCTGACCCGCAGCCCGCACCCCGCGTCCCGTCCCTCACGGCGTGCCCCCCCGCGGCTACGCCTCCTCCCGCGCCTCCGCGTGCGCGGCCACCCACCCGTCCGCCAGGTCCGCGAGCCGGTGCGCCGCCGCCGTGGTGCGCTCCCGGTCGCCCGTGTTGAGCATGTCGATCTGCAACCCCGCGAACGCCGCGTTGAGCAGCGTCGCGTAGTCCGTCGCCGCCTCCGCCGGCACGCCCCGGTCGCGGAACCAGCCCGCGACGAACTCCACCCGGTCCGCCAGCAGCCGCGACGTCGCGCCGCCCAGCCGGTCGCCCGCCGCGAGCCCCTCGATCTCGTGGATGAGCCGGGTGAGCGGCAGGTGCTCGGGCGTCAGGTGGTACTCCCACGTGGCCCGTACGACCTCGCCCATGCCCATCTCGCCGTCCGCGCCGGGCAGCCCGGCCAGCCACTCGCGCTGCCGCTCGTCCAGCCGCGTCAGCGTGGCGTTCAGCAGGTCGGCCTTGTCGGCGAAATGGTGGGTGAGCACCCGGGTGCTCTGCCCCAGCTCCTTGGCGAGCGGCCGCATCGACAGGGTGGCGAGCCCGTGGTCCACGAGGTAGTCCACGACCGAGTCGAGCAGGGCGGTCTTGCGGGCCGGGTCGGCGGGTCTGGGCATGGCACTCCTGGTACGTGTCACCGGGCCGCCCGCGTACGCGCGCACCGGGGTACGCACGTACGCGCACGGCCCGGAAACCGGTGGACGCCGTTAGGGTAACGACTGTTACCTTAACGGCATGGACGAGAATCCCACCCTGCAGAAAACCGCATCCCCCCTCCGCCGCTCCCTGCCGGGCTGGCTGATCGCGCTCACGCTGACGACCTTCACATTCTCCACCGACGACTACCTCGTCGCGGGCGTGCTCCCGGGCATCGCCGACGACCTGGACGTGTCCGAGGCCGCGGTCGGCCAGCTCGTCACCGTCTTCTCCCTGGTGCTCGCGCTTGCCGCCCCCGTCGCCTCCGTGGTCACCGCCACCTGGCCCCGCCGCCCCCTGTTCACCACCGCTCTCGCGGTGTTCGCCGCCGCGAACTTCGCGATGCCCTTCGTCGCCTCCTTCCCCGTCCTCATGGGGCTGCGCGTGGTCGCCGCGCTCGCCGCCGCCATCGTGGTGCCCGGCGCGCTCGGCGCCGCCGCGGCCCTCGCCCCGCCGGAGCGGCAGGGCCGCTACATGGGCACGGTCTTCGCGGGACTGACCACGTCGCTGCTGCTCGGCGTGCCGCTGGGCACCTGGATCGGCGCGGTCGCCGGCTGGCAGGGCGCGTTCGTCCTCGGCGGCCTCCTCGGCGTCGCCTCCCTCGCCGCTCTGTACGCGACCCTGCCCGAGCCGCCCCGCGGCGAGGCCCTGCGGCTGGCCGACCGGCTGGCCCCGCTCGCCCGCCCCGCGCTGCTCGTCGGCCTCGCCGGCACCGCCGTCGCCGTACTCGGCAACCTGATGGTGGTCACGTACCTCGCCGTCTACCTCCGCGACCTCGCCGGCCTCGGCCCCACCGGACTCGGCGTGATCTTCGTGCTGGCAGGCGTCTCCGGCATCGTCGGCAGCCAGCTCGGCGGCCCCGCCGCCGACCGGTGGGGCGCCGAGCGTGCCCTGCTGATGGGCTGC
>NZ_JACBXC010001200.1 GCF_013870535.1 Streptomyces phytophilus
GGGCGCGCAGGAGTGGGGCGTGCCGGTGGCCGCGCACGAGCTGACCGCGGAGGCGCTGCGCGCGGAGGCGGCGAAGCCGTGGTCGCAGGCGTACGTACGGGCCGAGATGGCGCGCGACCCGCGGCTGGTCCCGAGCTTCACGGCACGCTTGCGCGCGATGGCACAGGACGGCTGGGACGCCCTGCGCATCGTGCCGCCCGAGGAGACGTTCACCGACCGGCACCTGATCCGGCTCGGGGGCGTGACGGTGGAGCTGCGGCACGTCGGCGGCGGCCACGCGGCGGACTCGACCGCGGTGGCGGTGCCGTCGGAGGGCGTCCTGTTCGTGGGCGACTGCTTCTACCCGCCGCCGTACCACCTGCGGGCGGCGGGGGCGGAGCCGGAACCGGACCGGGCGCTGGCGCGCGGGCTGGTGAGCGGCGAGTTCGAGTGGTACGTGGAGAGCCACGACGTACCGCGGCGCCGGGAGGACGTGAAAGCAGCCCTGGACGGCTGACCGCCGCCGGGCAGGGTCTACTCGGGGGCCGGCGGCGGGTCCAGGGTGCGGGACAGGTACGCGTGCAGCAGCGTCCGGGTCTCCGCCAGCAGCGCCGCGTCGCCCTCCGGGTCGGCGCGGAAGGCGAGTTGGAGCAGCGCGTCGGCCGCCTCGACCGCCACCAGGCAGGAGCGCTGGAGCGAGGCCGTCACCGGCAGGGACAGCCGCTCCGCGAGGATGTCGCAGAGCCGGGCGGCGACCGGGTCGTTGGCCTCGAAGTCGACCTGCGCGAAGCCCGGGACCGTACGCATCATCGCGACGTACTCCGCCAGCATCGAGTCCAGGATGCGCCGCCAGCCGGCCTGCGCGGGCTCGGCGGCCAGCCGGCGGGTGACGCGGCCGGTGAAGTCGTCGAGGTTGCGGGCGGCGAGGGCGTCGGCCAGCGCGCGCTTGTTGGGGAAGAAGCGGTACACGGAGCCGATGGGGACGCCGGCGCGGTCGGCGACGGCGCTGGTCGTCAGGTCCTCGTAGCCGGTCTCGTCGAGGAGTTCGGCGCAGGCGTCGAGGATCCGGGCCAGCCGCTCGGCGCTGCGCTGCTGGACGGGGGTGCGGCGGAGAGAGGGGGAGCTCACGTCGTCCATGGTGCCGGACCGCCCCCGCTACGCGGCCAGCAGCAGGGTCAGCCCGCCGACCGTGTAGCAGACCATCAGCGCGAGCAGCGGCAGTTGGCCCGCGACCGCGCGGGCGGCCGGGAAGAGCCGGACGGCGCGGTCGTGGGCGGCGACGACGCCCAGGACGTGGCCGGTGACCACGGCGGTGACCTGGAGCGCGGCGAGGCCGCCGGGGGACAGCGGCGGGTCGGCCGGGGGCGGGTTGTCAGTGCCGGATGCGATCGTGACGGTACGTGGGCCCTCGGTGACGAAGAGCGTGAAGTAGTGGGCGGCGAGGTAGCCGAGCGCGATCGGCAGGAGGGAGTGGGCGAAGGCGGACAGCGGGTGGGCGAGGTGCCCGGAGACCAGGCGGACGGCCGCCGCGCAGGCGGCGTACAGGGCGGCGACGAGGGCGACGGCGGCGAGCAGGCCGAGCGTGGCGGTGGCGGTGCGGCCGAGGGAGGAGGTCTGCAGGGTGTCGATCCAGGAGGGGGCGGCGGAGAAGCCGTCGTAGGCGGTGGAGCCGAGGAGTACGCACAGCACGGCGGTCAGCCCCGGGAGGGCGGGCGTGGCGTCGAGGCCGGCGAGGGGGGAGCGCAGGACGAGCACGCCGTCGGCGGGGCGGCGGCCGACGGGGGAAAGCCGCGCGAGCAGCGTGCTGTACGCCTCGAAGGGGTCGCACCGCGCGAACCAGCG